>JARLHF010000024.1 GCA_031292375.1 Chlamydiales bacterium | reverse complement strand
CTATTGAAGTCCATAAGGTGCTTGGAGGGCCTGGTTTGCTTGAAAGTGTATATGAGTCTGCATTATGTCATGAATTGTCGTTGCAAGGATTGCAAATTCAAACACAAGTCCCTGTAAATGTAATATACAAAGGGTGTAGAACGCATCATAAATGATAAATTATAAGTCTCCGTGTCTCCGCGTCTCCGTGTTTTAACTATTCAAGTTATTGATTAGCAGATAGTTGAAAATCGAGCTAGCGTTAAATAATAACAAGATAGGCAGGATCAGGCACGGGATTGTAGTTTCGAAAGAAGTTCTAATGAAGAATTGTGCATATACTCATAAGTTGTAAAATAATTTTTGAAAATGCTTGAGAGATTCTTGCATCTCTTGCACAGGCTCTTGCCAGCTTCCCTCTTTCGTCTGCCGAAAGAGCTTTGCGCTGTTATACCAATACGATTTACCTCCCTCCATAAACCACCACCAACTTGGCTCTATGGGAAGTAACACCCACACAGGCTTATTTAAAGCACCTGCAATATTTGCTACTGTATTATCTGCTGTAATAACAAGATCTAAATTATCTATTAAATCCACAAGCTCATCTAAGGGTGTAATCTCATTTGTAAGACTTATAATATCCATCTCTTTTGTAATACTTTCCATCTGCTTTTGATCTAACACACCTTGAAGAAGGTAAAAGCTTGCATTTGACAAGCCCTTAAAAGACAATAAGTTAGTAAGAGGTATTGTTTTAATAAGCTCATCTGCCTGAAAAGCAATGCCTATACGAAGTGATCCTTTTTCAACCCAATCTTTATAGATAGATTTTCTATCTAAGGCTACCTTCAAATAACCATCCACATAAGGTATCGTCGTCAATGTTGTATTAAAAATAAGGGGCAGAGCTCCAAGTGGCACTCTTAAATCATATAAAATCTCATCTTCCAATTGAAGCGGACTTTTTACGTCTATACCCATTGAATATTGAAAAGTTTTCTGCATACCCATAGGTGGTACAAAAATCACATTTGCACCAGTTTCTCTTAAACGAAGAAGATAGCGAGAAAAGAGAATCTTATCTTCTATAGGCTCATCAGCATAAACATATACGGACTTATTTTTAAGAGAGTCTTTTTTTAATAAAGATTGCAAAGCCTCTACTTCTTTTTCTCTTCTTTCTGGAAAAACAGTGCGAAGATCCTTCATAGACACATAAACGTACTTAGAAAAATAAGGATCGATTATTGATGCTCTTAAATAATAACTTAAAGCCTGATTTAACATGCCTTGCTTCTCAAATAACTTTCCAAGTTCATCGTAAGCTGGAACTAAACCTGGATTAAAAATTAATGCCGATTGCAATTCTCGCATTGCATCTTTTATATTGCCCTCCTTTTCTAAGGCGATACCAAGGCCAAAGTGGGCATTTGCGTCCGTTGTGGTATATAAGATGGCTCTTCTGTATGCATTGACAGCCTTTTGCAGCTCATTTTTCTCCAGATAGTGATTTGCTTCTTGCATGAGCTGTTTAGTAGTTTTATATCCCATTTCATTAGGAGCCTCATCAAAGGCTTCCACACTAAAGCAAAAACAAGGCAAAAGTAATAAAAGAAGTCTAACGATCATCATGTAACCTCAAGCTGTGTTCTAATCTTAAATTTTTTTATCAAAAACTCCTGTAAAGATTCAAAATACAGAAAGACAACAGGTGTCAAAAACAGCGTAATCAATTGAGAAAAAATGAGTCCTCCAACGATGACAAGGCCAAGGGGCTGTCTTACGGAGCCTTCCTCTCCTAGTCCAAGAGCCACAGGAAGTGATCCCATAATAGCTGCAATCGTTGTCATGATGATGGGTCTAAAGCGAATAAGGCAAGCTTGATAAATAGCCTCATGGGCTGTCTTTCCAGGCTCTTTTAAAATCACATGAGCGTAATCTATCATCATGATCCCATTCTTTTGCACAATCCCAATAAGAAGCATGAGTCCTACCATTGCATAAAGAGATAAAATTTCCCCAAAAATTAAAAGCGTAATCAGCGCACCAAGAACGGCTATGGGAAGCGCCGAAAGCACCGTTATAGGAAGAATGATGCTCTCATACAAGATACCCAAAATAGCGTAGATAAAAATAACGGCTACAACAAGAAGAAATACAATACTGTTCATGGTAGCTTCAAAAGCAAGAGCTGCCCCTACAACTTGTCCCGTTACTCCTGCAGGAAGCGTATTAGCAGCAAGGTTCTCCAACATAAGAGAGGCCTCACTCAAAGGCAGATCCCTTGCAAGATCAAAAGAGATGGTAACGGACGGAAACTGATTATAATGATTGATGCTCGATGCACCCAGCGTTTCTTTCCAAGAGATTAAATCCTCTAAAGGCACCATGTTCCCAGTTGTTGGTGATTTGAGCCATAGAGACTTTAAGTTTTCTGGCTTTTGCTGATAGGCAGGATCTACCTCTACGACAACATAATATTCGTTAGCTGCCGTCAAAATCGTAGAGACCTTTCCACCTCCATAAGCAAGCCCTAAAAGATTTTCTACGCTAGAGGCATTGAGGCCATACATAATGAGATTTTCTCGGTTTAACATAATGGACAAGCGAGGCGTGCTTACCGTGAGATTATTGTTAACATTTTCAAAACCAGAAAGCTCCTTTATTTTTTCTGTCATGATCGTGCTATAAGTATATAAATCTTGTAAGTCAAAAGAACACACAACATATTGGTAGGAACTATTACTACCAGTACCTGTAGAAAGATCGATCAAAGGCTTACTTTTTAAAAACACATTGATGCCAGGCACTTCTCGCAGCTTTCTGTCTAACTCCTTCATGACCTCCTTAACAGAAGATCTCTCAGCAAGGGGTTTTAATTTAATATACAAGCTGCCATTATCATTAAATTCACCTGAGCTAGACTCAAAACTTTCTATATTTTTATCTTGTCTCAACACTTCATTCACCTGCAATTGTTTTGCATTTGTACTTGCAGAAGATGAACCTTGAGCCGTTTTGATGTATCCATCAATAAATCCAATATCTTGGTCATTATTTAGACTACTTGGCAAAGACCTAAAAATTAAAACAGTACAAATAAGACAGAGAATACCTACTCCTAAAGTTATTCTAGGATGCTTTAATACTTTAGCAAGTAAAAAGCCGTACTTCGTAATTAAGAACATATTCAGTTTTTCAGAAAACGTATGCTTTTTATCCGCTGGATCTTTTTTTTCTCTTGCAGGGATAAAACGACTACATAGCATAGGCGTTAGTGTCAGGGAGATAATTCCTGAAAATAAAATGGTAATGACTATTGTAACGGCAAATTCATGAAAAATTCTTCCCAATATCCCTTCCATAAATAACATAGGAATAAAGATGGAAGATAAGCACACTGTCATCGTAAAGACAGTTACACTAATTTGTGAAGAGCCCTTCATTGCAGCTTCATAGGGCCTCTCACCAAGTTCTGCATGCCTTACAATATTTTCTAAGACAACAATGGCATCATCTACTATAAAACCAATAGATAGTGTCAATGCAAGAAGCGACAAATTATCTAGGCTATAATTTAATAATTTCATCACAAAAAACGTTCCTACAATCGACATAGGAAGCACAAGAAGAGGGATCATTGTATCTGTTATCTTACCCAGATAGATAAAAATAACCATGACAACAAGAAAAAAGGCGATCAATAAAGAAGTCTTTACATCGTCTACAGACTGCGTAATAAAGTCTGCATAGTCAAGAGTCACTGTAAGCTTTATAGAAGCTGGCAATGAATTTTCCAATTCTGGTAAAATCTTTTTTACAGATTCGCTAATTTTTACGGCGTTGGCGGAGGGCTGCTTAAATACACCCAAAGCAACTGCTGCTTCATTGCGATCCTTTGTGATAAAAGTACTGTAGTAATGCGGATTTTGCAGCCCATCTACTGCTCTACCAACCGCTTTAAGTGTCAACGGAGCATTGTTTTGAAAGCTGATGATCATAGAATTATAGGCTTTTGCATCATTAAGCTGCCCATCTGCATCCATAAGGAAATAACGCGTTGAGCCATCAATATCACCTGTGGGAAGATTAGCATTATCTTGCTGCACCGTAGAAGAAATCGTAGCAAAATCTACCTTTCTTGCAGCCAAGAGCTCTGGATCCATCTGAAGTCTTGCAGCGTAGGGAGAGCCATAGGTTTGAATTTGCCCAACACCCGGAAGTATAGATATTCTCTCGCCGACATAAGTGTTAGCATAGTCATAAAGATCAGACAGGCGCATGACAGGAGATGAGAGCACAATATAGAGGGTAGGCGTTTGCGATGGATCAAGCTTTTGATAAGATGGGTTTGTTGGCATATTTGGAGGCAATAATGGCTGCGTTGAAGAAATTGCTGCACTCACATTTTCAGCTGCCACATCAATATTTGTATCCAATGTGAATTGCAAAATGATTTCAGATGAGCTTTGCTTGCTTGTCGATGTAATTATCTGCACTCCTTGAATAGACATAAAAGCTCTTTCAAGCGGTGTAGTCACAGAATTAGCCATCGTTTCAGGGCTCGATCCTGGCATGCCAGCATTTACAACCAATGTAGGATAGGAAACAGAAGGCATATTGCTAACAGGAAGCTCTCGATAAGAGGTAACACCCAAAAAAATTAATGCAAACACAAGAAGGCTTGTCATTACAGGACGTTTTATAAATGGCTCGGAAAGGTTCATAAGTAAACTTAATCTTTGCGCGGTTTAATATTAAATTTTCTTATCAAAAACTCTTGTAGTGCTTCAAAATAAAGAAAGACTACGGGCGTCAAAAATAGTGTTATCAATTGCGAGAAGATGAGTCCCCCAACAATTACAAGGCCAAGAGGTCTTCTTGAAGCGCCACCTGATCCTATACCAAGAGCAATAGGAAGAGAGCCCATGATCGCTGCAATAGTCGTCATAATGATCGGCCTAAAACGAATAAGACAAGCTTGATAAATAGCTTCGTGAGCTGTCTTTCCAGGTTCTTTTAGAATCACATGAGCGTAATCTATCATCATGATTCCATTTTTCTGTACAATTCCAATAAGCAACATAAGACCTACAAGGGCATAAAGAGAGAGAATTTCTCCAAAAAGCAAGAGGGTAATCAAAGCACCAAGTACAGCTATGGGAAGTGCTGACAGCACTGTTAAAGGAAGGATAAAGCTTTCATAAAGTATGCCAAGAAGCATGTAGATAAAAATTACTGCCATAATGAGCAGAAATGTCAAATTTTTCATGGTAGCTTCAAAAGCAAGAGCTGCTCCTACAATTTGACCTGTAACACCAACTGGAAGCGTTTCTGCGGCAAGCTTTTCCAATATGTTAGAAGCCTCACTCACAGGCAAGTCCTTTGCTAAATTAAACGATATGGTAATCGATGGAAATTGATTGTAATGGTTAATTGAAGATGCTCCAAGAGTATGTTTCCAGGTGATTAAATCCTCTAAAGGAATCATCTTTCCACTCTGTGAAGATTTTAACCACAAAGATTTTAAACTCTCTGGGCTCTCTTGAAATAGCGGATTTACTTCAATGATTACATCATATTCATTTGCCGGTGTTAAAATGGTAGAAACTTTTCCACCTCCATAAGCAAGTCCCAAAATATTTTCTACACTCGATGCATTCAATCCATACATGATAAGCTTTTCTCGATTCATTGATATAGCCATACGAGGTGTTGCTATAGAAAGGTCATTATTGACGCTTTCAAATCCTGGAAGCTGCTGAATTTTCTGGGTCATTAAATTCCCAAATGTATATAATTTTTTTAAATCGAAAGAAGATACTGTATATTGATAAGCACTATTACTACCCGTCCCAGAAGATAAATTAATAAGAGGTATGCTCTGTAAGAAGACATTCACCCCAGGAATGGCCCTAAACTTAGGGGTAAGCTCTTCTAGCACTTCAGGCATAGATAATCTATCTTTGGGTGGCTTTAGACGAATAAAAAGAATGCCACTATTATTTGATTGTCCAGCAATGGATACAAAGTCTTCTACATTGGAATCTTCCTTAATCACTTGATTCACTTTCAGCTGGTGCGCAATGGTTGCCAAAGAGGATGATCCTTGACTTGTTTGTGTATACCCTAAGATAAATCCAATATCTTGGTTATCATTTAAAGTACTTGGCAATGATCTGAAAATAAGAATTGTACATATAAGGCAAATAACACCTACAACTAGCGTAATTTTTGTGTGTGACAAAACCTTAGAAAGTACTGTTCCATAAATTTTAATTAAAAATGTATTAATGCGCTCTGACACCGTATGTTTTTTACCTTTCTCGTCTGTCTTAACTCTTGCAGGAATAAAACGACTACACAACATAGGAGTAAGTGTCAAAGAGATTGCTCCCGAGAATAAAATAGCAACGACAATCGTAACTGCAAATTCATGAAAAATACGCCCAAGCATACCTTCCATAAAGAGCATAGGTATAAAGACTGCTGAAAGACAGATTGTCATCGTAAAAATAGTTACGCTAATCTGCGAAGAGCCGTCTAAAGCGGCTTTATAAGGGGTCTTTCCCTCTTCTGTATGCCTTACAATGTTCTCAAGCACAACAATCGCATCATCAATGATAAATCCAATGGACAGGGTAAGTGCAAGCAAAGACAAGTTATCCAGGCTGTAATTCAACAGACCCATAACAAAAAATGTCCCTATCACGGACATAGGAAGTACAAGTGTTGGAATCACCGTATCAGTTATCTTTCCAAGATAGATAAAAATCACGATGACAACTAAAATAAATGACAAAATCAGTGTAAATTTAACATCGTTTACCGACTCAATAATGGATGTAGATTGATCGAAAATAATCGTGAGTTTAACCGACGCCGGAAGCGCTTTTGCAAGGTCTGGAAGAACCCTTTGAATTTCATGGCTTACTGCAACAGTGTTTGCTGAGGGCTGTCTTTGTATAGCAAGAACTGCTGATGCTTCATCTCGATCCTTAGAAATATAATTTGTATAGCTCTTATCATTCTGAATTCCATTGACAGCCTTTCCAACATCTTCCAGAGTAAGTGGTGCATTATTTTGAAAATTAATAAACATGGAATTATAGGCTTTGGCATCATTAAGTTGACCATTTGCATTCATTAGAAAATAACGTGTTGGACCATCAATGTCACCTGTTGGAAGATTTGCATTATCTTGCTGAACAATCGAAGAGAGCGAAGCTAAATCTAATCCTCTTGCAGCCAACAATTCAGGGTCCAGCTGCAACCTTGCAGCATAAGGAGATCCATAAGTTGTCACTTGCGCAACACCTGGAAGAATCGATAGGCGCTCGCCAATAAATGTGTTTGCATAATCATACAACTTATCTAGTGGAACAGTACCCGAAGAGAGCAATATGTATATGATAGGAGATGCTGCAGGGTTTACTTTTTGATAAGAGGGATTGTTGGGCATATTAGGAGGAAGCAATGGCTGTGTTGCTGATATTGCTGAACTTACATCTTCTGCTGCTACATCAATATTTGTGTCTAGTGTAAATTGTAAAACAATCTCAGATGAGCCTTGACTACTCGTTGACGTAATTGTCTGAATGCCTTGGATGGACATAAATGCCCGCTCCAGCGGGGTTGTAATTGAATTTGCCGTCGTTTCAGGACTTGATCCTGGCATGCTTGCATTAACAACAAGTGTAGGATAGGCAACAGAGGGCATATCACTTACTGGCAACTGCCTGTAAGAGGTTACTCCTAAAAATACAAGAGCGAAAATAATAAGACACGTCATTACAGGGCGTTTAATGAACGGCTCAGATAAGTTCATCAAGCACTTCCTGTGTTTAGTGGCAATTCTTGCATAGGCTGTACAGGTGCTCCTGGATATAAATTAATTTGCCCATCTGTTACAACAACTTCACCCACTTCAAGCCCACTTTGAATCACAACTTCTCCTTCCAAATATTCACCTGTGACAATAGGGCGCACCTGTACAGTCCCATTTGAACCTACAACATAAACAAAATCACCTTTTTGACCTGTTTGCACTGCAGAAACAGGGATAAGTACAGCATTTTCTTTTCTATAAAGCTCGGTTTTTAGGCGCACAAATTGTCCTGGCCATCCAAATAAGTCTTTGTTTGGAAAAACTGCCTTTACCAATATTGTTCCTGTTGTCGTATCCACTGTATTATTGATTACAACAACTTCTCCGATGATTGCTTTATCAAGATTATCTAAAAAAGATGCTGTAACTTTTAATGGACTTTTAGCTTGGTTGGAGCGCAAAACGTCTAAATTTACTTCAGGAATCGCGTAAAGTGCATAAATGGGAGCTACCTGCAAAAATGTTGTAATGGTTGCATTACTACTACCTGCAGTGATGAAGTTGCCTTGATTTACCTGGAAAAAGCCTACAACCCCGTCCATAGGAGCTCTAATCTCTGTATACTCCAAGTTAATTTTTGCAAGCGCTAAACTTGCAAGGTCTGAATCCACTGCCGCTTGTGCTTGAGCTACATTTTGCTCATATTGCTCATAATTAAGTTGAGACACATAATTTTGCGGTAATAACTCAGCATAAGAGGCAAGTGTTTGTTTTGCATAAAGTAGAGCTGCTTGATCCCTCAGTAAATTTGCGTTTGCAACCATCAAATTTGCCTCATAAATGCGAGGATCTATTTTCGCTATCAAATCTCCTTTCTTTACAAAGGCGCCCTCGGAAACTGGCACACTAATCAATTGACCACTTACTTGTGCAATCAAAGTAATCGTAATAGGGGATAGCAATGTCCCAAATGATGACTTTACAATAGGCACATTGGCACTAATGACGTCTGCAATAAGTACAGGTAATGGCTGTTGCACGTAGGGTTCTTGTTTCTTTTTAGATTTACATTCCGATGCAAAAAATAACACACACAATAAAGAGAGCATATATAATAGGCGTCTATACATAAATGAATTCATTCTAACCCCTCTTTCTTCAGTTCATTTGATATAAGTACACCGCGTGAATAAGCCAAATTAGCAATCGATGTAAACCAGTTAAACTCCGATTGGATGTAACTCGAGCGAGCATTACTCAGTGTTGTTTCTGCATTAAGTACATCAATGATCATTTTATTACCTGCTCTATAGCCAAAAAGTACAGCATCAAATGCCTCTTGAGCATATTTTAAATACACTTTACTATATTCGAACGTCTCTATAGCTGTTTTAACAGCAAAATAATTAGTGACTACTGTCAAAAGGGCCTGTAACTCCTGGTTTTTAAATCCAGCAATTAAAGAATCCGCTTGTGCTTCTGCCTGACGAATTGCATTGACAGTAGAAAAACCACTAAAAATAGGAATATTCACAATGAGAGACTCTGAAAAGTCATGATTATCATGCCCATCATTATGTACATAGGTACGCCCTCCTGTAAACTGACCATTAATCGTTGGCCATAGGGCTGAATATTGCTGCATAATCGTTGCCTCTTGAGCACGAATACCAGCTCTCAACCCCTCTAAGTCGGGCCTACAACATTTTGCTTCCGCGAGCATGCGCTCAATATCACATGAAATGCGCTCTACAGGAAGATGCTCTGGTTTTGTAATGTTGAGACATGTATCGGGAGAAAGCCCAAGTGCAACTGCAAGTGTTGCCCTTGTTGTTTCTACAGCCCCTCTTTGCTGCACTACAGTCATTTCTGTATTGACATATTGCGCTTTTGCTTGATAAACATCGACAATGGTATTTACACCTGATGTAAACATCGCTTCTGCTGCTAGAACTGCAACTTCTGCATCCTTCATATCTTGTATATCTGCCTCTAAAAGAGCCATTGCGCTCAAGTAGTTATAATACGCTTGAATTACGTTAAACATCACTGTCTGTACAGTCCAACTATAGTTCCACCCTGCAGCAATAAGAGACTCCCTCGCGTTTTCCATAGCACCAACACGCCCTCCAAAGTCCCATAAAAGATAAGAGACTGTTAGTTGAGGCACATAAGTAGTAACAGGTATTGCAATTGCCCCCGTATTAGGAATTTCTGCAGGAAGCGATCTAGTTGTAGTCCATGTAACAGCAATATCAGGGAAAAAAGCACTGTTAGCTTGCCCCAAATTTGCCGCAGCAACTCTTGAATTAGCCCACCCTTGCCTTGTCAAAGGACTATTATAAAGCCCTAAATCGACGAGTTGTGCAAGATTCAAGGGTTTACAAATGTCTGGTAAATCGACAGGGGCACAAGGATAGGGAGGTGGACATGCAAGTGGTTTGTTGTGGCACTTAGAAACAGGTAATATAGGAGGATCTGGAAGAAAAACCTGGCAGCTTGACATACATACAAGCACAGCAAAGCTCAAAGTAATCTTCCAAAAGATCACTTGTTTGTGTATAAAATACATGAAAACCTGAAACTATTTTATTTCATTTTAAATAAAGCATTCATATTGAAGAAAAATTTAAATATCAAGAACAGAATGCGCTCTCATTTTTGCAGATGCGATATTCAGTTCCTTTCGATGTTTTGCAACCGTGCGTCTTGCACAAGAAAATCCAAGCTTTTCTATCTCTTTTGATAATGTTTCATCTGATGACGGATATTTTTTATCCTCTTTTTGGATGAGCTCAAAGATAAGCTTTTTTACAGAATTTGAAGAGAGCTCTTCGCCATTTTTTCCTACATACTTTTGAGTAAAAAATGAGCGCAAAGTGAGCATCCCTCTTGGCGTTGCTATATATTTGTTTGCAACAGCCCTTGTAATTGTAGACTCATGAACCTCTAGCTTTTTTGCAACAGTTTGCATCGTCAATGGCTTCAAATAACCATTTGGATCCATTAAAAAGCTGTGCTGCTCTTTTAAAAGTAAATTTGCAATTTTATAGAGGGTAGAATTTCTCTCGTCAATACTTTTTAAAAAAGATTTTCCAAGAGATATTTTTTTTAAAAGATACTTTTTAGTCTCTTTTGGAAGCCCTTTTTGCTTTAGCAACTTCATATACTGAAAATTAAAGCGCAGCTTTGGAATAAATGCTCTGTTTACTTCAACAAAAAGCCCATGGCCCTCTTCGACTAAAAAAATATCAGGAGTCACGACAAGAGGCTTATTTGCTTCCATGCTTAAACCAGGATGCATATCCAATTTTGCAATATCATAAAAAAGAGCCTTTTGAAGCTCTGCACAAGAACAATGCAAAGATTCAATAAGAGCCTTCATACGTCCATGCAATAAGTCATCAAAACAAGAATCAATAACTTTATAGGCAAGAGTAGACTGTTTATTTAAACAGCTAAGCTGGATGAGCAAAGATTCTTGAAGAGTTCTTGCACCCACTCCAAAAGGCTCTAAAGTCTGTATACCTTTTAAAACAAAAGAAAGGGCATCTCCATCAAGACCATGACTTTTGCCAATTTCTTTTAGGTGTGTTGTTAAATACCCTTTATCATCTAAATAACCTATAAGAATTTCTGCTATCTCAAGGTCTTTTCCATCGAAAATAAGGTGCGCTTGCTCTACAAGCCTTTCAAAAAAGGTTGGCTTTAAGCACAGAGAATTTTCTTGATTTTGTCTATAAGTAAAGCTCTCTTTCGTTGTAAACTGATTTTGATAAGCTTCTTCCAAACGATTCACAGCGAATGCAATTTGGTCTTCATCCTCATATTCTAAAAGGGGATTAAGCTCTATTTCCTCTTCAATACAAGATGCAAGTTCCAAAATAGGCAGTTGCAAAACATGCAAAGCCATTTGCATCTCATGAGACATCATAAGACGCTGTAGCTGCCTTGTAAATTGACTTGTTGTTTGTATAAGTGCTAAATGTTGCGTACCATCATAAAGAGACATTGAGCGCTCGCATTAAACTCACTGCATCACGAATGCCAATACTTGGATGAGAAAATAAGAGATAAGTAGACTCTTCTTTTGGGCAAAATTTTTCCCAAAATACTTTATGGCCGCCTAAATGAAATAATTTATTTACAATACAGTAAACACCTCTGATAAGGCAAGAAAATAACTTGCCAAAGCCCTTAATTTCATTAAGTGACTTTGTTGGAGCAGACCCCGAAACTACAAAATGACACCCTTCACTTCTTAAGATATCAAATACAGAAACAATCAAAAGTTCCGCTGTACCGTGAGGTGCCTCTGGAGTCATTACAAGGTTTGTCAACAGATAGCCGTTATGGGCATCAAGCCGGCTCAGCATCACAGCACCTACCAACTCATTTCCCTTTTTTGCATAGAACCAACGCTTTCCAAAAGGATCTTCAAAAAATCTCACCTGCGCCGTATGAACTTGTGGCCCTTTTCTATTTTTTAACCAAGCTATAGCTACATCTTTGATATCCTTTTCAAGCTGCTTATCATCCCCTAAATATTCATATACTTTTGTGCCTTCATTGATTGCATGATGCACTTTTCTACGAACTAATCTTCCATGAGAACCTTCATGCTTTTGTGGATCATTACTAGGATCATAAGAAAGCTCTTCTCCAAACTTTATCAAAGCCTTACAAACATGACTCATAGCAAGGGTTGCAAACGAGTAAGAAGCTGAAACATAGATAATATGTTTGTGATGAGATTTACAATAATGATGAAAAGCTAATACAAGCTTGAGCATATCTTCTGATGCGCAAACAGGATCCCCATAAACTACAAAACATTTTAATTCTGAGCGATATCCAATGAGTCCATCGACCTCTGGTGTCGTAAAAATAAGAGAAGTTGGCTCTAAAATCGCATCAGTCCCAGCCCCACCAAAGCGCCTTAAAAGCTGTACAACTTTTTCTCTTTCCATTCAGACCTGTAAATATTCTTTTTTTCATTTATAAAAATTCTTAGCACATTACTCGATTTATACACAATAAATGTTTAAGTCCAAACAAGGCCCACCTTCTGAATGTATACACAAACAAGTTCAAGAATTGGTTTGTGTATATTCCCTTGGAATTTCAAAAAGGAATCTACTTGGCTTCATATACCTTGTAGTGCCCCACAAATACCTGCATTGCACAGCTGTTAAATAGAGATGATTTTTAGCCCTCGTCATTCCAACATAGCAAAGCCTTCTCTCCTCTTCTAATGCCTCAAAACTACCCCTTGCATTGGCATGAGGAAATAGATCTTCTTCCATGCCCACCAAAAAGGCTACATTAAATTCTAAGCCTTTGCCATTATGAATGGTCATCAGATGCACTTTTTCTTGAGAGGCATCCATTTCATCTAGCGTAGACTTTAATGAAAGTTCTTCCAAAAAGTCTGCAAGCGTCGCATTTTCCATAGAATGCTCCCACTCTCTTGCTTTTGCAAGCAACTCATCCACGTTTTCTTTTCTATCATTATACGTTTCAGCGTCTTCTTTCAAGTAATCTAGGTAGCGGCTTTTTCTAATAACAAAAGAGACAAGCTCTTGCAACGGACCGTGAAACGTCTTAAATTCATGAAATAAGCTTAAATACTCCTGAAGACTCTCTTTTTGTTTACTATTGAGCTTGATACCTATCTGGCTGCCTTCAGTAATTAATTTATGGCAAGCGTCTAATATAGAAAGATTGGCTTGCTGAGCAAATAAACGAAGCTTATCGATTGTACTATCTCCAAAACCTCTTTTAGGTATATTAATTGTCCTTTCAAAAGAAACAAAATCAAACGGGGAATGGATAAGGCGTAAAAAACCTAAAATGTCTTTAATTTCTTTTCTCTGATAAAAAGAGATACCTCCAACAATGATGTAAGGGATGCGCCTTCTAAGAAGAGCATCTTCAAATACGCGAGACTGAAAGTTTGTCCTATAAAACACAACAATATCATTTAATGAAGTATTTCTATTTTGTTTATGCTCCAAGATCTGATTTACAACAAAACTTGCCTCGCTTCTCTCATCATCTGTGATGTGCAAAGAGAGCTTTTCTCCTTTTCCAAGAGCGCTCCACAAATTCTTTTCCAATCTGCCTTGATTATTACGAATAAGTGCATTGGCAGCCTCTAAAATATTACTTTGGCTGCGATAATTTTGCTCCAATCGCACAATTTTAGCTCCTGGATAATCTGTTTGAAAATTCAAAATATTCTGAATTTTTGCTCCTCTCCAGGAATAGATCGATTGATCTGGATCGCCTACAACAAAAATATTGTGCGTCTTTTCAACGAGCAAACGAGCAAGTCTGTATTGCGCCTCATTTGTATCTTGATACTCATCGATAAGCAAAAACTGCCATTTATTTTGATAGTATTCTAGAACATCTTTGCGAGCTTGAAAGATCTTGACGAGCACATAAAGAAGATCATCAAAGTCCAATGCATTGTACTCTTTGAGCTTTGCCTGATAAGCTTTATATACCTCTGGAAACCATTGTTCAACAGGAGTTGCGCCAGAAGAAACATCCTCAGGGCCAATGAGCTGATTTTTAGCATTAGAAATAAGACCCTTAAAGACTTTTGCAGAAAATTCCTTATCTTTTAGCCCAAGAATATCTAAGCATCCCTTTAAAACACGGTTAGAATCATCTTCATCATAGATAAGAAAATTCTTACTGTATCCAAAAACATCGATGCACTCTCTTAAAACACGCACTCCCAGACTATGAAAGGTACAAATTGTAACAGATGCCAAAGAGAGCTTATGAACACGCTCTCTCATTTCTCCTGCAGCCTTATTCGTAAATGTTAAAGCCAAAATGGAAGAGGGTGCAACGCCTTGATTGATTAAATTAGCAATGCGATACGTAACAATACGCGTCTTTCCAGATCCTGCTCCTGCAAGAACTAATAGGGGGCCCGTCAAATGCTGAACGGCTATAAACTGCTCTTGATTCAATACTTGCGACATGCAAGAACTCCATAAAGTTAGATTTACTCAACGATAGAGAATACAGCATATACTCATATTAAACAAAGCATCACCCTACTTTTTAAGTTGATAATATTTTTTTTATTTAATATAGTAAAATTAAGTTGAAAATCTAAAGATTAAGGAGATCATTATGGACAAGAAAAAAACATCCACAAATTCATGGTTGCAAATCGTTACAAAAGCAATGCACGATGAGAGTTTCAAAAAGCGCCTATTACATGATCCTAAAAAAGTGATGGAAGAGCATGGCATTCATCTACCTAAAGAAATTACACCTAAAATTGTTGAAAACACAAAAGAGACAACTTATTTTATACTACCAGAGAAACATGCCTTTTCCAAACAACAACTTGCAGGCATTAGCGGTGGCGATCTAGGTTCAGATTATCAAGGTTTAATAAATGCTGGCATTCCACCTTCAGATCTCTTCTTCTAAATATACACAAGCAAGTTCAAGAATTGGTTTGTGTATAAATGCTATATTTTCAAAAGTGTTTGTTTTTATTACTGATTTGGCAGCTTACTCTTTATGCGAAAGATATATTGGTTACAACAGATGCCGATTTCGATGATTTGATCGCCATCACATGGCTTTTGCACCAAGAAGATGTAAGCATCAAAGGAATTATTGTAGAGGGCGATGGTTGGAGTGATTTGCCCTATAATACTCAAAACGTTTTGGACCTCTTAGGCTTATTAAAGAAAAATAACATTCCTGTCATTGCAGGAGCAAAAGAGCCTCTTGAACCCTCACAAGGGATTCCAAGCAAATATAAAGAACGAATTAACGCCCTCTTTGAAGTCACTTTACCAAAAAGTCCTTCTAAATTAGAGAAGAGCTCTGCCGAGCAATTTATTATTCAAACTCTGAAACACTCCAAAGAAAAAGTGTTAATCATTGCTCTCTCACCCATTACAAGTTTAGCTAAAGCTGTTGCAAAAGAGCCTTTAATTACAAAAAAGATCGATGCATTATTTATGACAGCCCACTCTCCAAATAAGCCTCAAGGATATTTTCCAGATTCTATTTTTTTAGACTTAAAAGCTGCTCACATTGTTTTTGATAGCAACATTCCTGTTTATTTAATTGACAAAGAAGCAGGCGTACACCAAGTGACTCAACCATGGCTAGAACAGTTTAAGAAAGAATTACCCAATACACCAGAAGCTCAATTTACAACAGAGCTTCTTTCGAATGTTTTAAATAATCATACAAAAAAATACTACTTGTGGGATGTAACAACAGCAATATTAGCGATACACCCTCAACTAGCAACATGGCATGAAATAGCGTGGCCCAATGAAAAAGGGACAAGGTGCGTCTATAGCGCAACATCCTTCTCAAAAGAGCAATTTTACAAGCTTCTAAGACAGTTGTAATTTTAACGATAAACTTCCGTTTTATGACCTATCTTTACTTATTCATCGCCATGTATTATAAAAACTGAAGGCCTGCGTTATAGTATCCATGTTGGTTTTCAGCCTAAAATGTGTGTATACATAATTTCAGGGCGTCGCCCTGCCATAGGGTATTCCAAAGCATGATTTGCAGCGCAAGAGCAACTCTCTTTAGAGTATGCGACACTTATCGTGTTCAGAATACTCTTCGCGAACTTTAGCCAAAATCTTTTCATCAGGTGGGCAAGGCGCAAGTTGCCAAATCTTTTCTGCATACTGTTTAATCGACTCATCCGAAGAAAATTTACCCATTCCTGCAATATTGTGAATGGCGTATTCTGCCCAGCTAGCCTTATTCAAGAAAAGAGCTTCTACTCTTTTTTGAGTTTCAGCATAGCTTTCCAAGTCCTTTAAGACAAAATAACTATCTGCTGGCTTTCCATGCTGACTTTCTAAGAGATGGTAATAAAGCTCTGTAAAAGCTTGATGCTCTATGTCAAATTGAGCAAAAGTTCTATCGTGGAGTGATTCTACAGCCTTTTTAATTTTAGGATTTGCAGCGCACACTTCCCATGGATTATAACTACGCACAGCTTGCATTAAAGCAATTTCTTCACTTGATGCGCCAAATGCAAATGGCCACCACTGATCCTTAATTTCTTCTCGCATTTCAATATTTGCACCATCATTTGTACCTATTGTAAGAGCCCCATTGATGGACAATTTCATATTTCCCGTGCCAGAGGCCTCCATGCCAGCTGTCGATATCTGCTCTGAAAGATCTGCTGCAGGAATCAACATCTCAGCTCTTGAAACATTGTAATTCTCAAAAAAAACAACTTTTAAAGCACCATTGACAAGTGGGTCTTGATTGACTTTTCTTGAAACTGCATAAATCAACTGAACGATCTGTTTTGCAATCAAGTAGCCAGCTGCTGCCTTACCTCCAATAATAACAGTTCTTGGAATAATTCTTGCGCTTGGGTTTTCTTGCAGCTCTTGATAAACCATGATCACATGTAGTATGTTCATAAGCTGTCTTTTATACTCATGAATACGCTTGATGTGTACATCAAAGAGAGAATTTGGATCAAGCTTTACAGAATACTTCAAGAAGTGCCCATTAATATCTCTCAAACGATTATGTAGGTGTACAAATTCACTAAAAGCTTGTTTATTTTTATGTTTGATAGCTAAAAATTCTTGCTGACTTTCAGGATCATTTGCAAATGCTGCAAGCTTTTGCAGCTCTGGAAAATTTACAATCCATCCTCTTCCAATGCGTTTTATGATAAACTCTGCAAGTAATGGATTGCAATTTAAAAGCCAGCGCCTTTGTGTAACACCATTTGTTACATTGATAAATTTTCCTGGATAGAGCTCACAAAATTCCTTAAATAGGTTTTCCTTAAGAATCTTTGAATGCAACTTTGCAACACCATTTACACAATGCGAACCAACAATTGCAAGATTTGCCATACGCACATTACCGCTTTCGATAATAGAAAGGCGCCTGACACGCTCTTCATCCCCCGGGAATCTAGCACGTACTTGATTGCAAAATTTTTGATTTAGAAGCTCTATCATATGGTACTGACAAGGAAGCAGGGTGCGAAGACGATTCTCATTCCATTCCTCTAGGCCCTCCTTCAAAACAGTGTGATTCGTATAACTCGTACAAGCCTGTGTTGTCTGCCAAGCATTGTCCCAAGATAGTCCATACTCCTTTGTAAGCAGCCACATCATTTCTGCAATCACCAAAGAAGGGTGTGTATCATTAATCTGGATGCGTACCTTGTCCATAAACCCGGTAAAGTCTTTATGTATGGCAAGGTATTGGTGGATGATATCTTGTAGAGATGCAGACACCAAAAGATATTCTTGCTTCAAGCGCACCCTTTTGCCCATTTCATGATTGTCATTGGGGTATAAAACATCTGTAAGAGTTGTGTTTTCTGCTGCCTGGTCAATTTCTCCTGCATTATATTTTTGTAATCGAAAATTCCTTGGAGACTCCTTTGTAGACCATAGCCTAAGCGTTACAACAGAGAATAGGTCCGATTCACTATACCCCATAATAGGCAAATCATAGGGAAGTGCTCTTACTTCATCATAGTCGTAATGCTCCAAAGATGCGCACTCAGTGTCTGTGCGACGCTGCGTATTTGTTCTTCCAGAAAACCGTACATTACGCGCGTGCAAATCCTGTCTAAATTCCCATGGATTTTCATAGAGGAGCCAACAATCTGGCCTTTCAATTTGCATGCCCTCCCAAAGCTCTTGCTCGAATATTCCATACTGATAACGAAGGCCATAAGCTTGCGCTGGATAGTGCTGCGTTGCAAGAGAATCCAAAAAGCAAGAAGCCAAGCGCCCAAGACCACCATTTCCAAGGCTTGGATCCGACTCACACTCCATCAAACCAGAAAGCGTTCGATTTAACTTCTTCATCACTCTGTTGATCAATGGATTCGCTTTCATATTAGTAATATTATTACTTAAAAGCCTTCCTGGAAGGTACTCCATCGAAAGATAGTAGAGCATTTTTACATCTTTTTCAGTATATGTATGCGTCGTTGCTGTCCACTGCATCATGATCTCTTCTCTGAGCGCATAGGAAACTGCCCGATAAAGCTCCTCGCAAGAGGCCTCCTCTTCAACGCGTCCCATGGTAGTGATGAGGTAGTGCTTAATTTTGGCAACCAAATTACCTGCTTGCAGCTCTATAAACTCTGGGCTTGGATCCACAATAACGACTCCTAAAAAATCTAATTAAATAATCTGTAATCTCTTGAAGATTTTTTTAGCAATCTCTATTAAAGATACATCAAATACAAGATGACTTTTTTCAAATGAATTAGTACAATCACAACCAATTTACATAAATAATATAAGGAAAAATATGTCTATTAATATTTTATTAGAAACAGCTACACAATTTGAAACTTCTTATAATGCTTTTATTCAAAGCCCCATTCTATCAGAATACAGAAAATTCCAAAATATATTTGGAAACGCTAGCGAACAAGTTGATCGATTAGAAAGCATTTTTACCACTGCAATGCGATTAAAGATTGTATCACAGGATAAGCCACCTCCAGGGCTACAACCAGCTAGAGAATGTGCCTCAAGAGCTCGACTAGAACTGCTCCGTCTACAACCAGAAATGAATGCTCTAAATGAAAAAGTAATCCAAGATGAACAAGCATTGTTGCAAGTTACGCAAGATATGGCTAAAGCAGGAACGCTAAATTCAGAGAACATGCAAGATGTAATAAGCGGGGTAAGTAGTTTGGCAGCTCAAATAATTACCGAGCAATTCTCCTTACAGACAAATTTCCTAACTTGTAAATTATAGGATTTTTCTTGACAGCTCTTACATTTCTAGGACAAAATCCCTCGAATGGCTAAAGAGAAAAAACTACAGTGGTGGGTCCTTGCTTTTTGGGTTTCTTGTGGAACATTTTTTCTGCTATTTGCTCTAACAACATTCATTGCAACAACTAGAAAATCGGGGGTTACTGGCATAGATGCTGGACAACTTCAGAGATTGCGCTATGAATTAAATCAAAAAGCAAAGGCAGAATAGGTTTGGAAATAGCTTATATCTTATCCATGACTCCTGTTTATTTGCTTGGAAACTTGCACTGCATGGGCATGTGCGGCCCACTTACCATGCTTCTTGCAAAACACCCCTACCGTCATGCCTACTTTCTTGGAAGGCTCTCTTCCTTTTCTCTTGCTGGCATGCTTGCAGGAGAAATAGGGGCAGGAGTGCAACTATTTTTGCATCAATTTCACATATCAGCTATTACAAGCTTATTATTTGGCTCATTTCTATTGCTTATGTCTTTTAGATATTTAACTTCTTTTTCTCTTCCAAGATCAAAAAAATTAACTCACCTATTGAGCCATCTCAACCAAAAAATTTCCCTGCTCATCCTTAAGCCCAATTTTTCAGCTGTCTTTTGCTTTGGCCTTGCAACAGTTTTACTGCCTTGTGGCCAAAGCCTCATGGTTTTTTCTATTTCTGCTCTCCTCGCAAACCCTTTTTTAGGCGCTTTAAATGGCTTGGTTTTTGCCCTATTGACGACGCCCTCTCTTTGGATTACGATGAAGGCATCCTATAAGCTACTTACGTTATCAAAACGCTATAAATGGATCATGGGATCTGCTCTCTTACTCGTTGCAGCATTTGCTCTCTTACGTGGGCTTGCCGACCTTCAAATCATTGAACATTTATCCATTACACCAAATGATGCTCTTTTCCACATCAGCATTTACTAACTCAAGTTACTATACACAAATAAGTTCAAGAATTGATTTTTGAACTTATTTGTGTATAATTATTGCCAGATATTATGATCTAATATTTAATTATAACCATATAAGCAGGAGAGTTGCACATGGAAAAATATGACCTCATCGTAATTGGCTCTGGTCCTGCCGGGGAAAAAGCTGCTGTAAAAGCTGCTTATTTTGGCAAACGCGTTGCCATCATTGAAAAAGAAAAGCGCTTTGGTGGCGCAGGAATTAATACAGGCACTCTTCCCTCAAAGACCTTGAAAGAAACGGCCCTATTTTTCTCAGGAAAATATGAAAAAGGATTGTTTGGCGTAGACCGAACTCTTAAACATCAAGCAACCGTTGATGATTTCATGTTCAGAAAAAACTACGTAGTAACATCTGAGGGTGATGAAGTACACCGTAACTTAAACAGACACCGAGTGGATATCTACAAAGGCATTGCAAGCTTTGAAGACTCTCATACAGTCAAAATAACGGGAGAAGCCTCCAACACCATCTATGGTGAATCTATCATTATAGCAACAGGCTCTTACCCCTTTCACCCACAAGATATTCCCTTTGATGGCAAGAGAGTCCATGACTCTGATACTATCTTAGATATCACAAGAATTCCTCAATCTATCTGCATCGTAGGGGCCGGTGTCATTGGCTGTGAATATGTCACCATATTTGCAACAATGGGCTCCAAAGTTTACTTGATTAACAGAACAGATGCGATCTTACCCTTCATTGACAAAGAAATTACAAGCAACCTGATTCATAGCATGGAAAAAGATGACACAGAAATTCTATTTAATGAATCTGTAAAATCTATCAATCTACCAGATTCTGACAGGGAGTTTTTAAGGATAGGTCTTGAAAGTGGTAAATGGTTACACGTTGATATGTTCCTCTTTGCTGCTGGACGAAATGGTAATACAAAAGACTTGCAATGCGAAAAAGCTGGTATCACTGTTGGAAAAAGAGAGCAGCTGACAGTAGATGACCACTACCGTACAAACGTACCCCACATCTACGCTGTAGGTGATGTCATCGGATTTCCAGCACTTGCAAGTACAAGCATGGATCAGGGAAGAGTTGCAGTCACCCATATTTTTAACACAGGTGACTTAGACAACCTTGCAAAAGTGATTCCTTACGGTATCTACACAGTTCCAGAAGTATCTATGGTAGGTGTTACAGAAGAAGAAGCTATAGAAAAAAAGATGAACTATTGCGTTGGAAGAGCGCGCTATGGCGATATGGCCAGAGGTAAAATCATGGGAGCTGTCGAGGGCATCATGAAAATCATTTTTACCAGAGACGATCTAGTAGTTCGCGGCGTTCATGTCATAGGCCCTCTTGCAACAGAAATCATTCACTACGGACTTTCTCTTGTAGAAAACAAAAAAACAGTCATGCATGTTATATCCACTGTATTTAACTACCCAACACTGCACGATCTTTATAAGTACGCATCCTATGATGGCCTTGGCAACCTCTCTGGGCACAAAGTGAAGGATTAAACTTATGGAAACATTTGGAGGGAATATTCTTATTATAGGCTGTGGAAGTGTAGCTCAGTGTGTCCTTCCTCTCCTATTTAAGCACATTTCAATAAATCCTTCCCAAATTACTGTACTAGACTGTCTAGATAAAAAAAATACCATCCAAGATAGCCTTAATAAAGGCGTCAATTATGTACAAAGCCAAGTTACCAAAGAAAACTATCAAGCTCTCTTATCTTCCTATTTAAGTAAAGGTGACCTGCTCTTAGATCTGTCTGTTGGTATCGATACCTGCGCACTCATTCAATGGTGTCATGAGCAAGATATACTCTTTGTCAATACCTCCATAGAAATTTGGGGCAAAGATGACATTACTCACATCAAAAATTTTCACGAACAATCTCTTTATTTAAGACATATTAAACTAGAACAAATGATAAAGACATGGAAACATAGCGGCCCTACTGCCATCATCGAGCATGGAGCAAATCCAGGTCTTGTCTCGCATTTTGCAAAACAAGCTCTGTTAGATATTGCTAAAGAACTTTTGCAAACAAAAATGAATCCTTCAAAAAAAGCTCTTCTAGAAAAAGCTCTACAAGAAAAAGATTTTGCTCTACTTGCACAAGTTGAAAACGTAAAAGTCATTCATATCTCAGAAAAAGATACTCAAATCTCATCTATCCCAAAAGCTTCTTATGAATTTATCAACACATGGAGCTGTGATGGACTTATCGAAGAGGGCGCAGCACCTGCAGAAGTTGGCTTTGGCACTCACGAAGAGGCGCTTCCAGAGCATGGATTAGAGCATACCACAGGACTTAAGCATCAGATCTTATTAAAAACTAGAGGCTGTAATTCCTTTGTCCGATCTTGGGTTCCAAGTGGCCCTATTATTGGCATGATCATTCGCCACGGGGAGTCTTACACTCTATGCAAAAAACTCTCTGTTTATGAAAATGGAAAAGCTATTTACAGACCAACTGTTCACTATGCCTATCAACTTTGCAACGATGCAGTAACTTCCTTGCAAGACCTAGAAAAAACAAACTGGAAATCCACCCCCAAAACACGTATTCTCAATGACGAAATCATCTCTGGCCATGATGAACTTGGCTGTCTACTGATGGGTCATGACTTTGACTCCTGGTGGATTGGAAGCATATTAGATATTGATGCAGCAAGAAAACTCGTTCCACACCAAAGTGCAACAACAGTACAAGTTGCAATAGGTGTTGTTGCTGCCATGGTGTTTGCTATAACACACCCTCGTTTAGGCTTCTGTGTGCCAGATGATTTAGACCACGAATTCATCCTAACTATTGCAAAACCCTATCTTGGAACATTCCTTTCTACAAAAGCAAGCTTTCATCCAGAATTTGCTAAAAAATGGCAACTAACAGAATTTTTGCTTAAACAATAGCCTCACGTTGAATGAAAAATTAAATAACCTTGAATCTATACACAAACAAGTTGAAGAATTGTTTATACGTGCCCGTGTCCGCATAGGCACGGACACGGACACGTAAAACTCTTCATTAACGATGTGTATAATTACGCAAGAAGTCTATTAGATAAAAAAGGCAAAGCAGTAATAAAAGAGAACGGAGAGAAGTGCTCCAACGGGAATTGTCACAACCCATGAGAGTACGATTTCTCTGATCATGCCCAGGTTTAGAGCCCCAATACCTCTTGCAAGGCCAACTCCAAGAACAGATCCTACAAGTGTGTGTGTAGTAGAAACAGGAAGACCGAGCTTTGAGGCAAGTAAAATAGTAGTTGCAGCTCCAAATTCCGCTGCAAACCCTCTGCTGGGCGTAAGCTCTGTAAGTTTTTTGCCAATTGTTTCTATGACTCTCCACCCCCAAGTTGCAAGGCCTACAACAATGCCAAGACCTCCCAAGGCCAAAATCCATGTGGGGATTTCTGCGCTCATAATAGACTGATGCGTGTGTAAAATAGAAACGATAGACGCAAGAGGACCAATTGCATTGGCAACATCATTTGCCCCATGCGCAAATGCCATACAACAGGCACTCACAATTTGAAGGGGGATAAAAATTTTCTCTACAACAGCATATTCAGTACCGTCCATAGATACATCTGCATCTTCCTTATCTTTAAGCGAGCGCAAAAGTATATACGTCAGTAAGCCAGTAACAATCCCCATGCCTACCGAAATACCAAGCGCTTCTAAAAAATCAAGGTGGATATCAAGATGCGTAAGTCCCTTGAAAAGGACTACGAGGCTCAATATAGAAAATACGCCAAAAACAAGAATGGGAGCAATCCGCTTAGTTGCTCGCACAGGGTTTTTTGAATAAAAGATATATCTTCTTAAGAGAGTAAAAATTCCAAATGATAAAATACCTCCCATCAATGGAGACAAAACCCAGCTTGTACCAATGATGATAAGATTTGTCCACTCAACAGCTTCCACACCCCCAAGAATCAGTCCAAAACCAACAACAGAGCCAATAATGCAGTGCGTTGTAGAGACGGGCCAGCCAAAATAGGAAGCAATTTGCAACCAAACACCCGTTGCGAGCAAGGATGCGAGCATACCGTAGAGCAAAACATTGGGATTTTGATAAAAAAGCTCTGTGTTAATAAGACCTTTTTCTATTGTCTCAGTAACATGTGCTCCTACAAAAAAGGCCCCGCAAAATTCTAAAAGAGCCGCGATAATAATTGCTCTCTTTAGTGTCAATGCGCCAGAACCCACAGATGTTCCCATGGCGTTTGCAACGTCATTAGCACCTATATTCCAGGCAAGATAAAAGCCTAGAATAAGCGCTAAAACTAATATAAATCCTTCATGCCCTATCATTATTTTACTTCTAACAACATACGTATACGATTACCTAATCTCTCTGATAGGTTTGAAAGAGATCCAATCTCTTCAAAAATTTTCAACCAAAGTTGAAACACAGGGTAGGCAAGATCTTTCTCACTATTGAATAAACGCTTTAAAAGCTGTAGCTGTAATAAATCCGCTTCATGTTCTAGATAAGCTACATGCTCAACCATTTTTTTAACCTTCTCTGCTTCAAGTCCACCAAATGAGGTTTCTAAAAGCTCATCTAACTCCTGAATCACTTGTAAAATACTCTGAAAGGACTCAATATTTTTTTCTAAAAAGTTATTAAAGTGGGGCTGAAATACACTTTCCATCTTAAGGTTTCTAATTGTTAAAAGAACACTTATATCCTCTGCTTTATCTGCAATGCTATCTTGAATGGAAAGAATATCAAGTAAATCTCTTCTATCAATTAATAGAAAAAGTCCCTTTGTCAAATGGTTGCGAATATCATTTTTTGTAAGATCTGCTTCATGTTCTAATTCAGAAATTTGCGCTGCAAGCTTTTCAACTCTTGCATAATCCTCATCAGCAAGCGCCAAAAAAATTTCCTTTATCTTTCCAACGCAATTTGCAACTTTTTGCATATGCAATTGAAGAGGAGAAAAAGGAGACTGTCCAAATAATTTCAAAATATTAAGCATCTATACACCATTTTACGCTCTGATTTTAGCCAATATTTATTATTAACCTGAGTTTTGGGTTTAAATTACTCAATCTTAGAGATCTTCTGGCAACTTTTCAATCTTTTTTGCTCGTTTATAGTTTTTGAATATGAACTTCACAAAAATGATTGAAAATTTATCTAGAATCCCCTCTAACCTTGAGTCATTTAAACTCAAAACTCAGGTTATTAAATGCGAGATTAATCGAAAAAGCTTTTTACATAAATAATAATTTTATATAACAAGCAGTTTAAATAAATTAATTTTTAGGTGCATGCTTGTGGGAATAGAAGATAAAACACCCTTATTACAGCAACGTAAAAAATGGATAAAAAACCTACTCATAGTTATCTTTGCATGTATTTTAATCTATTTGATTTATTGGGTTATTTTTGAAAGAAAGTATATCTCTACAGATGATGCTTACGTAGAGGGCAATATTGTCCAAATCTCTCCTCAAACTACAGGAGTTATCACCGATATTTTTGTGACTTATGCAGATAAGGTACGCCAAGGACAACTACTCATTAAACTCGACAACACAAATGCCAAAATAGAATTAGAAAGAGCAAAAGCATCTCTTGCATCCTCTGTACGGCAAACTGCGCAACTTTTTTTACAAGTAGATCAAGCAAAATCTAATTTAGCACTTCAAGAAGCAAAACTTCATCAAGCAAATCTCGACTACATCCACAGAAGAAACTTAAGTCAAGTAAAAGCAATTGCCTTAGAGAAAGAAGAGAACGCCTATACCGACTTACAAGTCGCTCAAAGTAGCACAGAGCTTGCACACATTCATTTATATGAAGCACTTTCTCAAGTAGATGGTACCTCTGTCGTCACCCACCCACTCGTACTACAGGCAAAAAGCAATGTACAGCAAGCTTACCTCAATCTCATTCATACAGAACTCTTGAGCCCTGTAGATGGTTTTGTTGCAAAGAGATCTGCTCAAGTAGGGGATTTTGTGGGGCCCGGAAGAGATCTTATGTCCATCATACCCCTATCTCAGATATGGGTTACAGCAAATTTTAAAGAGACCGATCTAGAAGGCATATCTCCAGGACAGTCTGTAAATCTAACATCTGATTTATATGGACATGATGTCAAATATAAAGGAATCGTTTATGGCATAGTTCCAGGAACAGGGAGCAGCTTTAGTTTACTTCCTGCAATGAATGCAACTGGCAATTGGATTAAAATCATTCAACGCGTTCCTGTCATCATCACATTAGAAAAGGATAATTTAGAAAAGTATCCTCTCTTACTTGGCCTATCTATGAATGCTACAGTAAAAAAAACAAAGCCCAAAACTGAACCTCAACAACAAACAACAGAACCTATACTACTCACATCCATTTACAGTGATCAATTAGAACTCATCAATATAGAAATCAGCAAGATTATTCAACAAAACTTAGGGCTTTAAATGGATCGTGTAAAGCCTTCTACAACGCAACTTACAAATACTCATCTATTTTTACTCTGTATCTCTATAGGCCTTGCTACATTTTTGGACGTGCTCGACTTAGCAATTACAAACGTTGCTCTTCCAGACATTACAGGATCACTTGGAGAGTCTCCTTTCAATGGAGCATGGGTTATCTCCTCTTACGCTATAGGTTCTGCTATCATCATACCCATATCTGGCTACTTATCCAATCGATTTGGTGAGGTTAAAGTTTTTACAACATCGATTCTCTTCTTTATTATAACATCTGCAGCTTGCGGGTTTGCATCCAACTTTTACATGCTTGTTTTTTTTCGTGTTCTACAAGGCGTGTGTGCAGGTCCTTTAATGCCTCTTTCACAAAGTTTATTACTTGCAAACTTCCCAGAAGCAAAAAAGGGCATTGCCATTGCATTATGGTCGATGATTGCAGTTGCAGGACCTATTCTTGGACCTATCCTTGGAGGATTAATCACCGACACAATCGGCTGGAGATGGATTTTTTATATCAATTTACCCATTGGTATTTTAAGCCTTTTCATGAACCTCGTACTCCTTAGGCATCATAAGACAAAAATCATAAAAAATCCAATAGACATAACGGCACTTATTTTACTTGTACTGGGTGTCGCTTCCCTTCAATTATTTCTAGACCAAGGCAATGATGATGGCTGGTTTCAATCTAACGCCATCATTTTACTATTTTGTGTTGGTGTTATAACTCTTGCTCTTTTCATCATATGGACTCTAACTTCTAAAAAACCCATCATCGATCTTACCCTGTATAAGATGCGAAATTTTCTTCTAATGAATATTGTTACATTATTAACCTATGTTGCAATATATGGATCCATTATCATCTATCCTCTATGGCTAGAGACTCAATTAGGATACAATGCATTTTGGACAGGCCTTGCAATCATGCCATCTGCTCTATTTATACTTTTTGGAGCCCCCATAATTGGCCTCTTTACTTCAAAAGTAGACTTGAGAATATTAATGACGTTAAGCTGCATATTTTTCGTAATAGCCGCATATACTGCATCTCTATATAATACAGAAGCATCATTTACATCACTTTTACCTCCCAGAATTATGCTAGGAATAGCCATAAGCTTTACAATTGCCCCAACAACAATTATAGCTGTCTCTAATATTGCAAAAGATAGGCTACCAAATGCCATGAGCTTGTTGAGTTTTTTTCGAGTACTAGGAGCTGCTATTGGATCTTCCATTGGTGTTGCAGTTTTTCAAATAAGAGAAAAATTTCATTACCACAACTTAAAAGGTTCTATCAATAATTCTAATAGCCAAGTAGATGCAACACTTAATACTTTAAAAGACGCAGGTATGCCAGGAAATTCTGGCCTTGAATGGATTTATAATCAAACCATTAAACAAGCCTATACACTTGCCATAAACGACTATTTTATGTTGGTCATGTTTAGCTTTGTTCTAATTGCTATTATCATTTGGCTTACTAAGCCCACTGATAATACCCACACTGCACTACCTCTGGAGTAAAATAGGGAACGATCATGAAAAAAAGTCTGACATTCATTATTATGACTCTTACATTACTTCTTTTTTTACATGGATGCACCGTTGGACCTGATTACGAAAGACCAAAAGTGCAAATTCCAGAGCGTTGGATAGAAAAATCTTGTCAAGAGTATCAAAAGGAGCCCTGGGTTGAGTGGTGGAGTACATTTCATGATCCTATGCTCAATTATTTAATCACCCAAGCCATTAAATGTAATTTGGATCTCAAGATAGCCCTTGCAAAGGTACGCTATGCAAGAGGCCTTTATGTAGCAACAAAGGCTCCTATGTTCCCTCGTATTGATTTGTCCGCAGGTGCGCAACAATTTGCTTTAAGCCAATCATTTCCCTATCTTACAATAGATCAAAGCTACGCCCTATACGATGCGCACTTTGATGCCATCTGGGAATTAGATATTTTTGGGGGAAGAAAAAGATCCATCGAATCCTCTCTTGCAAACTATGGGTCTCATGTTGAAAAGTCGCGCCTTGTATTAATTTCGCTCATTTCAGAAACAGCAAGAAACTATATCGAATTTCGAGGAATACAAGAACAACTCTGCATCATGAACCAAATGGTCGAATTGCAAAAAGAAAAGCTTTTCATGAAACAATCAGAAGAAAATGAAGCTCTTGCAAGCAATGTCGATGTTGCCAGAGCAAAAGCATCCCTTGCAGATATGGAAGCAAACATACCTGGGTTAAGAACAAATCTTCTTCAAACAGAAAATCGCATTGCCCTTATTCTTGGAAAACTTCCAGGAAGCTTAAATTGTGCTCTTTCAGTCCAGCATCCTATGCCATCTCTTCCTTGCAATATTCCCATAGGCCTTCCATCTACCCTGCTTCTCAGAAGGCCAGATGTCAGACAAGCTGAGCGAGAACTTATGGAAGCAACAGCAAATGTGGGTGTTGCCGTGGCTGAATACTTCCCAAAACTTGGTTTAACAGGCTCAGATGGACAATTAAGTCAGCAACTAAAAACTTTTGCAAATGCTGTAAATAATAATAGTGTATACGGCTTCAATATCAGCTGGCCACTATTTTCTGGAGGACACGTTGCAGGTTACGTTAAATCATCGGAAGGCAAGCATCAAGAAGCCTTTTACAACTATATAAAGGCTATATTAACCGCTTTTCAAGACGTAGAAAATGCTCTTATTGCCTACAATGATGGGAAAACAGAATACATGCTTCTTCAAATTGAAGTAGAAAACAAACACTCTATTTACAAAAATATGAAATTAATTTTCCAAGAGGGTCTTGTTTCCTATTTGAATGTGATTCAAGCAAAAGAGGATCTACTCACCACTGAAAATGATCTCCTGCAAAGCAGGATTCAATTAACTAATCATCTTATTTTGCTTTACAAGGCGCTTGGTGGTGGCTGGCAATGCACACTTCCCGTCCTCAACCATCCTTAAGCATCATGCATTGAAGTAATCTGTCAAGGTCATCATAATTATGATAGTGGATAGTAATACGACCGCTTTCTTTTTTACCCTCGATCAAGTCTACTCTTGTTCCAAATGCATCTTGCAGCCTTTTTGCAAGATCTTCTAAGTGAATATTATGTGTATTTTGAGCTGCAGAGCCCTCTTCAGAGTGCGTTTGCAATTTTTTACATATCTCTTCTGCTTCTCGTACTGTTAAAGAATCATTGAGAATTTTTTCATGAAGCAACAACTGATGATGTATATGTTCTAAAGAGAGAATCACCTTTGCATGCCCCATCGATATTCTCTGAGAAGAGAGAGTATCCTGAATTACTTTTGGTAGCGAAAGCAAGCGCAAGTAATTTGCAATCGTTGAGCGCTTTTTGCCTACCTTATTTGCAACTTCTTCTTGCTTCAATTCAAACTGAAGCATAATAGAGCGAATTGCACTTGCAATTTCAATAGGATTAAGGTCTACCCGTTGCATATTTTCAATAAGGGCAGCCTCTGCAGACTGCATAGAGGAGTATTTTCTAACAACAGCTGGTATTGTCTTGAGACCTGCTTTTTGAGACGCCCTAAATCTGCGCTCACCTGCGACTAATTCAAATAATCCTGTTTCAGACTCAAGAGAGCGCACGACGATGGGTTGAATCAAGCCAATAGACTTTATCGATTCTGCAAGCTCACAAAGCTCCTCATCATTAAAAATTCTTCTTGGCTGATACGGATTAATACGTATCTTTTGCAAAGAAATAACGCAAAATTCATCCGTAATTTCTAAAAGTTCTGCATCCATACTGTACAACTTTTTATGTTTTGTATATGATTCTGCCAAATACAATATAATGGATTGATCATTATGAACAAGAGCGACAAAATTTCTATTCCTCTAGAACAAAATCATTTTCTAGAAGAGTTCCTCTCTAAATGGGGAAAAACCATTCTCTATACGTCTGTGGGTCTTGGGTCTCTCTTATTTTTACTCTATCGCTTTTTTCTTTCAACACCAGAACAGTCTATATCTTCTTTTCTTGATGCAAAAGCAACTATGGCAAAACTAAAGGCAAACTCTCAAGAAATTACATCTTTTGATCACTTAAAAAGTTTGCTCAATGACTCTTCCAGATTACAGGTATATTATGATGCAACACTTGCAAATGAACTCATCTATAAAGATGATTGGTTACAAGCAAAGCCCTATGCGGAGGCCGCACTAAAAAGATCCATCTCTACAGATAATGCCTACAAACTCTATTCGGAAACATCCCTTTTAATTGGCATAAAAAACTACCAAGAAGCGCTAAATTCCACCTTATCACTCAGTGAAGATTTGAAAGACAAGCCTTCTTATGCTCTTCTTTACGGTTGTAATTTACTACGCCTTGCATCTCTTTACCATGAGTTACAACTTCCACAAGAAGAAACGAATACTTGGAAAATGTGGCAAAAATTTGCTGATGATGAAAAAAACAATAGCGCCTTTCAGAAAATTCAAATGGTTTTTCAAAAAGGTTCTTGTTGTTTAGAAAATTATGTTACGCAACAATTAAAATAAAATAATTTAATATTTTCTTGCTTAAATTTTGATTTGTTGCTACAGATTAGGTCAACCCACTTTGGGTTTTTTAGTTTTAGAGTTTTTTATTTTTTAATTAAGAACTCGCTCTTAAAAATAGTGGAACGATAGAGCAAAAAGGGAGGTGAACTTAAGTCTATTAGTCATGCTCGAAGCCACGCTCTTTAAGATTTTGAAATTTTAGGTTAAGACATCTTACCTAATTTAAATTAACAATTGGACTTGCAATACTTAAACTTTAAGTTGTTAACAACTTAAAACAGTAGCCGTATGCAAGATTAGAAAAAATAATGAGAACCCACCTTGAAGGAGGTAATATAAAAAACTTGTTAATGCATTCTTTGATAACATGGAGGAGTTAAGGAAATGCTTTGTAATGAGTAGTTATTATACCAACTTTATGTAGTGTCCTCAGTACATTGGAGAGTAACTGTGAGTAATGAGACAAACATACTCGCACTTGATACAGAAGTTACAAAAGAAAAGAAGGCCTTTGGCTATCTACCTTTTGAGCTTCTTGTTAAATCAGGTTTTTCGCTAGGAGCGTCTCTCAATGAGGCAAGAGGAGATAGTGAAATTCTTCTCATCGAAGGAAGCCTTCGGGTCTCCTTCTAAAATGCTCTTAAAGCCTAGAGGCGGTCGATAGACTGCCTCTTCTTTTAATTGAAATTTTTTGAGTAAATGTAATTACGCAAGAAGCCTAATAACGATTACTATCTTGATAACGAGCTGTAATACCAAGCTCTGCTTCAATTTCCAACAAGCGGTTGTATTTAGCAACACGATCAGATCTGGAAAGAGATCCTGTCTTAATTTGCCCAGAAGAGGTTGCCACAGCAAGATCTGCAATAAACGCATCTTCCGTTTCTCCAGACCTATGAGAAATAACTGTTGTGTATCCGTGGCTTTGAGCCAAATGAATTGTGTCTAGTGTCTCTGTGAGCGTGCCTATTTGATTTACTTTAATTAAAATGGAATTTGCAATCCCCTGACTAATTCCTTTTTGCAAAAAATGTGGATTAGTAACAAAAATATCATCTCCAACAAGCTGAATTTTATTTCTAAGTTCAGAAGAAAGCGTTTTCCAGCCTTGCCAATCATTTTCATCGAGACCATCTTCTATAGAATCAATGGGATATTTGCCCACAAGGGATGCTAAATAACTTACCTGTTCATCAGAGCTTCTCTCTTTAAAGAGTCTCTTTGCTATCCTTTGCTTCTTTTCAACATACTTTTGACATGCCCTATCAAAAAGTTCAGAAGCTGCGCAGTCTAAGGCAATTGTAACATCCTTACCCGGCGTATGACCTGCTTCTTCAATAGCTCTTACAATAAGATCAAGAGCTTCTTCATGCGTATGAATGTTGGGTGCAAAGCCCCCCTCATCACCCACAGATGTGCTGTAGCCCTCTTTTTTTAAGATTGCTTTTAGTATATGAAAAATTTCAGCTCCCGTACGAAGGGCCTCTCTAAAAGAAGGCGCTTTAACAGGCCTGATCATAAATTCTTGAAAATCCAAAGAGTTATCAGCATGAGCTCCGCCATTTACAATATTCATCATAGGACATGGTAAAAGATGTGCATTCACACCACCAAGATAGCGATAAAGAGGCAATTTTGCAGTTAGAGCACCAGCTCTTGCAACAGCCAAAGAGGCGCCAAGAATTGCATTGGCCCCCAAATGAGATTTATTTTTTGTACCATCTTTCTTAATTAGAAGAGCGTCTATTTCTCTTTGATCAAAAACATGCATGCCCAAAAGCTGCTCTGCAATAGGTCCATTTACATGAGCTACCGCATTCTGAACACCCTTTCCAAAATACCTTTTAGGATCTTTATCACGAAGCTCTACGGCTTCATGCTCACCTGTAGAGGCGCCCGATGGAACTGCTGCTTTTGCAACTACTCCCAAATCCGTTGTAACAGTTACTTCAAGAGTGGGATTGCCTCTTGAATCCAAAATTTCTAAAGCTTTAACACTGCGAATATAAGACAAAAGAATCTCCTAACCTAAGTTTTGAGTTTAAATTGCCCAATCTTAGGGATCTTCTGGCAACTTTTCAATCTTTTTTACTCGTTTATAGTTTTTAAATATGAACTTCGCAAAAATAATTGAAAACTTACCCAAAATCTCCTCTAATAAGGAAACTATATGTTTTTACTGTAGATTTATTCAAATCAGAAAAATGGGCTAATTTAAATAAGCGTGAAGACCCTCAGCACTTGGCTTCATACCTTTTGAGCCACTCTTCCAATTAGCAGGGCACACTTCTCCATGTTTTTCAACAAAAGTAAGTGCATCAATTACACGAAGAGCCTCATCAACAGACCTACCAAGAGACAAATCATTGACGATTTGGTGTTTTACAAAACCTTTTTGATCGATTAAGAATAAACCGCGATAAGCAACGCCTGCATCTTCTGAAAGCACATCATAAGAGCGCGCAACTGATTTATTCAAATCGGAGAGTAAAGGGTACTCAATGCCCGCAATACCACCTTTATTCTTTGGAGTACCAAGCCATGCGAGGTGAGAATAGACGCTATCTACAGAGCAGCCAATAACCTGTGTGTTACGCGCCTCAAACTCTTCTAAACGCTCTTGGAACGCATGTAGCTCTGTTGGACAAACAAAAGTGAAGTCAAGAGGGTAGAAAAAAAGAAGAACATTTTTATCTCTTGCTTCTGCAAGAGAGTATCTATCAACGATTACGCCATTGACAACAGCTGATACAGAAAATTCTGGAGCTTTTTTACCAACTAAAACACTCATAATATTCTCCTTAACATTCTCTTTTTACTCTAAAAATAAAACTGCACCGGAGAGGATTCGAACCACTAACCGCCCGGTTCGTAGCCGGGTACTCTATCCGATTGAGCTACCGGTGCCTAAAATGAGGCATCATATTACGACTTATTTTTATTTCTAGCAAGGAGGAATTTGTTGATTGTAATTTATTGAATAATCCTTTAGAATAGTATTGATTAATTTAAAAACAAAGATATATTTTATGATATCAGCAACTCAATTCTTTCAAGAAAATAAAGCTCTTTGTATTGGAACATTGGGGTTAGCATTTGTATTTGGCTACTTAGGCCCTCGTCTTGTTCATTGGATAAAGGAAAAGCTTGGCCTCATACAAAGAGTAGATGCTGTTGCTATGGCAACTATAAATATTCCAAATAATGCTATAACAAGCCAAGCAGCAACAACCATACAAAATGCTTTTCGAGCCTATATTCATAAAAAGCATGCAGCTATAACCATACAAAAAGTTTTTAGAGGACATAAGGGAAGAATTGCTTTTAAACATATAAGAGAGAGTTTTCTTGAAAGTACTCAATGCAAACTTCTTAACGCAGAAAACTGGAAAAAACTCTATTTTGTGGAAACAGAAGTTAATGGAAGCAAGCAAGTTCGCCTAGTAAAAGAGCATTGCCAAACAGCAAAGGGAACAACTCTTTATAAACCCTCTTCTAAAGATGCATTATCTACATTGATAAAAATGCTTGAGTCAAGTGACTCTGCCCTAAATCTTTCCTCTATCATCCCCTCTCTCATAAGTTTTGAACTATTTATACAAGCTTTAATATCTCCAGATTCACAAGCTATTTGCCGGGTATGCGAAAAATACTTTGAAGAAATTCATTCTATGATACAGCAACAAAACTTGAGCCTTGACTGGGGACCATCTAAACAAGAAGTCTTTTTAAACTGGATACGAGCGGGATATTATTATGCCGACGTACCTAAAAAACATCCTTCCAGAGTTGTTCAGTTAATGCTCGAACAAGATCCGGCACTTGCCGCTATCTGCACAGAAGCTGGAGAAAGTGCTTTATCCATAGCTTTACAAAGAGGCGCTGGAGGAGATGCAAATGCCCTTTTAGATGCAATGGAGCGCTGCGGACACGTATTATCTGAAAGTGAGTTTTGGCTAAAAACGGCTTTTCAAGGAAATACAAATTTTGCAGACGATGCTTTTTCTTCTCTTCCAGAAGAACTAAAAAGAAAAGCATATACTATCGCAAATATCTATGGACACGAAGAACTTGTTACCAAGCTAAACCGCCTTGGTATGAGGCTTCCATCTAACTCTTTACCCTTTGGCGTAGACCTTTTAAGCGTCAGCATGGATGCTGTACAGGCAAAAGAGACCATTAGAAACTATCTAAAAAACTTGCGCAAAGAGGGGCGCTTGCTTACAGAAGATGAGTTTAATACTCTTCCAGAGCGCAATTCCTATAGAAAAAAAGGTGGTTATTTTCAGCGCATTGCTGGTACAGATTGCATTGCAAAAAAAATAGAAGAATTACAAACGCACCACATCAAAGTCCCTCGTAAAATTGCCGTCATGAAGCCAGAAGAAAGGTGGCATGCCGCAGATGAAGTGCTCTTTGAAACTTATTCACCAAACGCTATAGGCTATAATTTAGGTATATCATCAACAGATTTTGAATGTTATGCCCAAGAAATTAAACGCTCTTCTCGCAATATTCGTTTTGAAGAGATGGAGGAGCTTGTAAAAGTCATCGAAGCAACACATTATGGAGATCTACACCTTTCTAATTTTATCATTGCAGAAGATGGTATTTATTTCATTGATAACGAATATCACAGCTTTTATGGTACCAGCTATGACAAGCTTTACCGACTCTCAACAATGCTAGCTTCAGAGGATGTACCTAAATTTTACGCTCTTATTGAAAGACAGAGGAAAATACACAATAGCGGAAATGATCCTGAACAAGTACAACTATCCTTGAATGCCCATAACAAGCAGCAAGCCACCAAGGCTTATTATGGACTAGATAAGCGCACAGTTCCCTATAGGTTCTCTATCCAGGAGCTTACTTCTTGAGCTTGTTTGTGTATATACCACGAGCAGAGATGTTTTCGCTTAATGGAAATTCGTGCTCACCTGGGTAGATAAAATAGAGATGGTCTAGCTCAAGATCATTTAAGCTAATATGCATCGATTTAGTGATTTTGGGGCTCTCTGTGTATTTAAATTCAAAACCCAAGCGCTTTCCATCTTTTAAAATCAATAAATCCAACTCAGCCCCTAACCTTCCAAGTTCGCTTGCGTTAAATATTTGCCCATGATAATGCGCTAACATCAACCAAAAGCGTCTCATTTGCTGAGGAGGGATCTGAAATCCCAAGGATGAAATATCTCTTTCTAGAAAAGTTGTAATATAAGACTTGCGCCATAAGAAACTCTCCTCATCACTTGCTGCAAGAAAAGCTTTAGGATAACCTCCTCGAAGCCACAAAGAGGGTAATTTCCCTACCTCATCCAAAGAAAATGGCATAACTTCTATATACCCAATACGTCCTGCTAAAGTTTCTAAAGATTGAAGGATAAGGTCACGAGAGGCACTACCCAAAATTAAAATTTTCTGTGTACCTTGCATTTTATCAACTAATACACGAAGAACAGGAAAAAGTTCGGGCCTACGTTGGATCTCATTAATAACAATAAAATCATAAGATGGCTTAGAAAGTGCAAGCATGGGATTTTCAAGCCTATCTAAATCTGTTGGATCTTCTAAATCAAAAAATAACACCTTCTCTTTGGCATGCTTTTCAAGGTATATTTTAGCAAGCGTTGTTTTTCCAACCTGGCGAGGCCCTAAGAGAGCACAAACGGGATGTACACGAAACTATTCTTCTATCGCCTTTAAATATTTAACGTCAGCTCGATTTTTAACTAGTTTATTGTTAACAACTTAAGCTATTGTTCATTAAAATTTAAAGCTGGTTTTTTTGGTTGTATATTAGGAATAGGAATGACTCTAACGAAAATAAATGAAACACGGAGCCACAGAGACACGGAGAGTGCTTTTATACATAACGATTTGTGGTCCAATTCACCCACATAGGTTACAGTTTGATTCACCAACATAGGTAACAGTTTTGTCTTTATGAGAGATAAAAATTCTAATCTTAAAGACATAAACTGATTCACCAACATAGGTAACACTCCTAAAATAAAGGTCATT
>JARLHF010000023.1 GCA_031292375.1 Chlamydiales bacterium | reverse complement strand
TTAGAAAAATTGAAATTTTTTGAGTAGATTTATTGATAAATTTTTCAAGCATATGTGAACATATGGTTGAAAAATTTAACGATAAAGATGTCAAAAAAGACAATTTTAACAAGCAAATGTAATTACGCAAGAAGTCTAATAACTCAGGTTAATATATACATGAAAGGCTAGTCTCCCAAAGAAAAAGTGCATAATGCTGAACCGCTGCCTTCTCCTTCAAGTTGATGTAATGAGGCTCTAGATCGGGTACTAAAACCCTGCCATCTTGATAACATTTATAAACCGTAGAAATAAGATTTTTAGTAGGACTATTCAGATTCCTTATCGAAAATTGTAAAACACCATCACCGCGAATTTTCTTTCCAACTTCAAAAAAAATCTGAACAAATTCATTCATAGAACTAAAATAACTTATAATAACACTCTCTCTCTTATCATCTGCCTGAAGCACAAATTCTGCAAAATAACGCGTATGAGCAGCATGATCCTTATGATCGGGAATATCAAAATACTTCCCAATAAACAACATATTCTCTGCGTGATCAGAAAATGTAAACTTCTCACCCCTGAATTCTCCCTTATCTTTCCCAATAACAGGAAAACTAACCTCATCAACAACTTTCTCAGAAGTTACATCTTTTATGCTAATATGAATTTCACAAGCGGAAGACATCTTCCTACCCATGGTTGAAAGAATCGATGCGAGCTCCCGCTTCGTATCAAAGTACCCAAGTAATAAAAAGCTTGTTTTTGAAACTGAAAGAGGCCTTGCTTCTATTTTAGTAAAATAACGATCTAATATAGCCACAACACCCCCAGAAAAAAGTAGCCGCCTGGAACCCTCTGCCTTTTACACACCAAAGTACACGTTCAAGATTTTGTAGGAAAGAAACTCCTTGTTCATTCCCCTATGTTATAGGGGCAAGAAACCTCTTTAACAATCTGCGATACAAAAGCGCACTAAAAAGCTCAAGAACCAAGCGGTTACAAAAACCCTAAAAGCGTAATCTGCAAGGCGCTCTTCACCACTTTATACATAAGAGAACAAACTCCTTATCTTGTGGGTAAGATTTTCTCTCAAAGAAGAGAAACTCAAAACTCATCACCCCAGTTTTGTACTTAGGGCTACAAGCCGCCTTGCAGTTACTGAAGAGAGGTACTGAAGTATATGAATTCACCTGTCTTCAAACCTTCCTATACTCTCTTCTAATTTCATCTTACCATTAAAGTAATTTTTTGCCAATATTATTTAAATTTATTTTTTATACAAGGGAATTCTAGAATTCGTCTTGCATAAAAAAATAATTCTAAATAACCTGAAGCCATTTACATAACTTAGAGGACATAAAGAGCATGGATAACTCACTTTCTTCTTTCGATGCAGCAACTCAAAAGCATATCAATGATTGGCTAGAGGGCCCCTATGACGATGCCACTAAGGCAGAAATCCAGCGTTTATTAAAAGAATCTCCTAAAGACTTAATAGAAGCTTTCTATACAACACTTAGCTTTGGAACAGGTGGCCTTCGCGGTGTTATGGGTATTGGCAGTAATCGTATGAATATCTACACCGTAACAGCTGCAACACAAGGACTTGCAAATTATATTAACAAGCAGCCTAAAACCCAAAAAGAACACAGCGTACTCATCGGTTATGACTGCAGAAATAACTCCAAACTTTTTGCAGAAGAATCTGCAAAAGTACTTGCTGCCAACGGGATTAAAGTTTACATCTACTCTGCTCTTCGTCCAGTACCTCTCGTATCTTTTGGATGCAGGCTAAAAAAATGCTTATCTGCAATCATGGTAACAGCTTCTCATAACCCTCCAGAATACAATGGATATAAAGTGTATTGGGACGATGGAGCTCAAGTTCTACCTCCACATGATATAGGCATTATCGAAGAGGTGCAAAAAGTTACAGATCCAACACAAGTCAAATTCACACAACTTCCAAACGATCTAGTTGAAATTGTCCATGAAGAGATTGATGATGCCTATATTAAAGCAATTAAACCCTTGCAATGCTATCCTGATCAAAATAAAAAGCAAGGCCCCAAACTCAATATTGTATATACAAGCCTTTATGGAGCTGGAATTACAGTAGTGCCAAAGGTCTTGAGCGATTGGGGATTTTCAAATCTCAAATTTGTAGATGAACAAATTGTTCCCAACGGCGACTTTCCAACAACGCCAAGTCCAAACCCTGAAGAAAAATCTGCTCTTCTTCTTGGGATCAAAAAATTACAAGAGACTTCTTCCGATATCCTTGTAGCAACAGATCCTGACTCTGATCGCATGGGTGTTGTTGCAATGCATAAGGGAGAACCCATCATCTTCAATGGCAACGAAATAGCTTGTATTTGCCTAGAACATATTCTTGAAGCTCTTACCAAACAAAATCGTTTACCTATAAATGCAGCCTTCATCAAGACAATCGTTACATCCGAACTCTTTCAATCCATTGCTGATAGCTACAAAAAACCTTGTTTTAATGTACTTACAGGCTTTAAATATATTGGAGAGCTAATAAAAAAATGGGAAAGTGATCCTAATGGCTATCAATATATTTATGGAGGAGAGGAGTCTTATGGAACTCTTCTTGGAACCAATAGCCGCGATAAAGATGCTGTAATTGCAACAGCTCTAATTGCAGAAGTGGCACTCAATGCAAAACTACAAAATCTGACCCTTCTTGACCTATTACATAATATCTACAAAAAACAGGGTGTATTTCGTGAAAAGCTCATATCACTCACCTTTCCTGGGAAAGAGGGCATTGCTACCATGAAAGCTCTGATGGAAAACTTACGTAAAACGCCACCAAAGACTTTTAATAATATCCCTATAGAAACAATTGATGACTACAAAACATCGGAAAAAAACCATCTGTTAACAGGTAAACAAGAAAAGCTTACTCTACCAACCTCAGACGTATTAGTGTTTTGGCTGCAAGATAAAAGTAGACTCGTCATACGCCCATCTGGAACGGAGCCAAAAATTAAATTGTATGGTGAAGTCTCTTCTAAAACCTTCTCTTCTGTTGAAGAGGGTGTAAAAGCGTGTGATGCAAAAGTTACAACACTTCTAGAATCCCTTAAAAAGGATCTTCAGTAACTTCTATCTTTAGACTTCTTGCGTAATTACATTTGCTTGTTAAAATTGAAATTTTTCTAAGCAAAGCTAATTATGCAAGAAGTCTTTTGATAGAATGCTTAAGAAGCATTGCAATAAGTGGCTTTGGTATAAAATGCGAAAGAAGTATAGCCATTTTGTAGCGCCAATCAAATAGTGACACTCTCTTTTGCGTTTGGATTTGCTTCCATATTTGCTTTGCAGCAAAAGATGCACTCATAGCAAGAGAAGAGTCCTTTTGCTCTACACCTTTTGCTGCACGAAAGCGAAAGCCCGTTTTTACTTGACCAGGAACAGCTGTCAGCACACGAATGCCATAAGCACTAGACTCGTTATCCACGCCCCTAGAAAAAGATAAAACAAAATCTTTACTTGCAGCATATGTCACAAAGGAGGGAAAGGGCCGAAAATAGGCTGCAACAGAAGATACATTCAAAATAGTTCCTGTTCTTCTATCTTTTTTTAGGAGAATAATTGCCTCCAGAGTAATTTCAGCGACTGCTGCAATATTGACTTCTATCATAGAAAGCGTATCTTCTACAGCATACGAAATCGCCTCTCCATATAGACCAAAACCTGCATTATTAACTACAAGATCTGGTTTTAATAAACGCATCTCCTGAATAAGATGTGTACGATCTTCCTTTTTTGACAAATCACATACAACAATATGAACAGCAACATAGATTGTAAGTTCCTCTGCAAGAGCATGCAACGCTCTTTCATCTCTACCTGTAATTAAAAGGGGAATATGCCTTTTTGCAAGCAATTTGCACAATTCTTTTCCAATACCAGAACTTGCCCCTGTGACACAGGCTAAACTAAACACCAAGTACTCTTTTTCTTGGGTATTTGATGCGGGCATGCGCCGAAGCAACAAGTGTTTGAATGATTGTTTGCTTAACTATTTTTAGCTCCTCAAATGTCAATTGGCAATCATTAAACTGTCCATCTTCTGCTTTTTCTGAGACTAGGCGCTCTACCAAGCTTGTGATAGCCTCTACGGTAAATTCATCCAAAGAGCGCGCTGCAGCCTCTAAAGAGTCTGCTATCATAATAATTGCAGATTCTTTAGAACGTGGTTTTGGGCCCATATAACGATAGTCTTTCTCATCTACAAGACTTCCATCCCCGCCCATAAGGTCAATTTGTTTATGATAAAAATAGTAGACCAAAGTATTACCATGGTGCTCTTTAATGATAGAAATAAAGGACTCTGGAAGCCCTGCCTTTCTTGCCATAGCAACACCCTCACTCACATGAGAAATAATTACCTGAGATGACTCTATAGGCGTTAACAACTGATGCATGTTGATGCCACCTTGCTGGTTTTCTGTAAAATATTGAGGGGCGATCAACTTGCCTATATCATGATACTGAGTGGATACTCTACAGAAAAGACCATTTGCACCAATTGCAAGAGCTGCAGCTTCCGCCAAGTTTCCAACTACAATAGAGTGTTGATAGGTTCCTGGAGCCTCTATCATGAGCCTTCGAAGCAATTCATTAGTTGGATCCATGTATTCCATCAATGTAATATCTGTCATCATGCTAAAGAGATATTCAAAGATCGGCAAAAAGCCTACAACAAAAATACCTGTCGTTATCATAAAGATAAGTGTACTGAAAAGGTCTCCCAGCATTAAAACGCCAACACGCCCTCCTTCCGAAAAATCAAGACCTATCACAAGGACAATTGCAGAGAGCCACGCTTTTGAACAGACAATAAAAACTTCTTTTCTTCTGTGGATCGCAGTCATGCTAAGAACGGCTACAATTGCAGGGATTAAATTGACAAGAAAAAAGCCTGCCCTGTCAATTTGTAAGCCAAGCGTTAAGATAATAGCCAAAAAGGCACCTGAAAATATTGCAATGCGTGCATTCATCAAGCTACAAATTAAAATAGCAGCAAAGGGAACAAATATAGGATAGCGCACAAAATCTATGAGATGGCTTGTATTCTTTAGCAAAAAATATTCAGCGATTTTTGCAAGCAACAAAGTGATCACGATAATTGTAGAAAGTAAAAATAGCTTTTTATTTGAGGCGTAGATTTCACCATGAGAAACTCTCACATAAAATGCCCCTACAAGTACTGTAACAAGTGATATAAGAAGAGATCCAATAACTGTCAATGGATGCCACAGATTTCTTTCTTGCCCAAGCTCCTCTTTCATGGCCTGTAACATAGCAATATGCCTACTTGTAACTTTTTCTCCTTGGTCTATAATACGACTTCCTGCAGAGATATGCGTGTATTTTTCTGGAATTGTTGCTCGAAGCTGCTTTTTCAAAAGACGGGAGGCATTAATGTCTTCTGACAAATGCCAGGTTTTTTCTTTAAAATAGTCAAAAATGTAGTCAATGGTACCACGTGGAAGCGGATTTTTTAAAAACGTTACTGCTTTTACCCTCATCCAAAAATCTTGTGGTAAATCAATTGGTATCTGTGAGTCAAGCAAGGGAATAAAAAGATAGTAGTTTGCATCTGAAATATGCATCTCTTTAATTTTTTGAATCGTTCTTGCATCAGTAAAGCGACTTTGTAAAAGAGCTGTTGCTAGCATGTCTACTGCGGCATAAACCTCTTCAAAAGTAGTAAGATCTGAAAAGTGCCTCCAGCTCTGGTTATGAATCAACTCTTTTTCTAGCTCTAGCCTGCGCTCTTGCACTTCTTTTTCTTGAATTTTATAAATTTTCCCAACATCTCTTATGGCCTCTTGGCGTAAAATAAGAGTCTCCTCGTCATCTGGAAATTCAAAGTCGACTTGACTGACTACATACTTTTGAGCGATACTGTTGAGCTCTAAAACGTCTACCCTTACTTCTTTCATATGTAGAAATATAAAAATAGAAGCGACCAAAAAAAGTGCAATTAACCCTCTAACATAAGGGTTTTTATCAAAAAACCCTGGTTCCTTGCCTACCTCTTGAAACTCATCTTCCCTTTCATCCGGTACAACATCTTTGTGTGGCGTCATAAGATTTATTCTCGTATATGCAAACGCTCCTTATACCATACAAAATGATTTATACACAAAAAAACTATTGCGTTAAATTTCGATAAATCTACTATAAAGAAATTGCAGTAATCCCATACAATCTGTGTTTTTTTTACCCATGAGCTCGTCTATGTCTACTTCTGCTGTTCAATATCCCTCCGAATTCAGCTATATCCTCTACAATCACATTATAGAGACTTTTCAGCCCTTAGAAAGAAATCACTCACAACTATTGAGTAACGCTACTATTCTCCAAGCGGAAATGGACACTCTTACAAATGATTATAGAGATCTAATGTCTCAGCGTATATCCAGCAAATTTAAATACTCTACTGTACATCAAGATCAGCAACGCATTACTAAGCAATATGATAAATTAAAACAATCATTTAATACCTATTCCCTATTTGAAAGTTCCTTTGAACGTAAGTTTCAGCTCATAACTCAATATGACCTATTGATATCTCATGCTCCACATTTATGTGAAGAAACAGTCATAAAAAAACTCTTTGAAAGCACTAAAAGCATAACTCAATATGTTTTAACAAAACTTGCAAAACTATCTTTAAAAATGGTTCATATTAATGAAACTTTAAAATCTGGTTTACATAAGTTAAAAAGTGCGTATGAAGGATCTTTTGGAGTAAATGACACAAGCTTTATAGGTGTATCTAATTTATTACTAAACAAGCTACCACAACACAACCATCAAGGGGCTAGCTCTTCAACATCTAGCTCCACAGAATCTTCGCAAGAGATTACAGCCGCAACTCCAAGTGAACCCAACGGTGAGCTTCTTTCAGAAAATCAATATCCTGATATTGCTTACTGCCTTCATATTCGCATTCAAAAACAGCTTCAATCGTACAACAAGGCTCCATCTATAGAACTTTACCAATATCTACAAAAAGCAATTCCTGAAGGCATTACTCTACTTCAATCTTATCAGAGGCTAATCCAACCTCTTCAAACTATACAAGACTCTCCCTTCCAACAAAAGCTTTCTGCTATAAATACAATTGCTCAAAATGCCATTACTACTTTCACTACCTGCCTAGGACAATTGCAATCTCCAGAAGGACTACAAACGAGAACTTTCCCACCCATAACCCCCCTAACTCCAGTAATTTCTGATCTATACTCTGCAGAAGAAAGCCCAACTACTCCCATACAAACAGCAAATCCTCCAAGCCCTACAGAAACTTCTAAGGCTACACCATCTCTAACAGAGCTACAGCAATCCCAAATTCAAGAATATCAACTTCTCAGTATGCACCTTCGTCAAAACTTGCAGGAACTTCAAGCCCAAAATACAGTATTACAATTAAGAAATACAGAGCTTGAACAATGTAATACTGAAATAGCAGAAAGGACAATGCGCATACAAGCTGCAGCCTCTCGAGAAGAAATTGAAGAACTACAACGAAAAATACAAGAACTTGAAGCGGAAAATCGCACTCTTCTAATGAGTAACAGCGAAAAAGATGAGACAATTGAGCAGCTTACAATAGAAAAAACACAACTTGAAGAGCAGCTTAAAGCATTAAGAGATAAACCTATCCTTCCTTCAAACGGATCTACAAGTGCTAATAACAATAAAAAGTCCGGGAAAAAAAAATAACTGTAACTCACACCTCATTCACATGAAACGGGAAAGAGATAAGGTCGCAAATCAATAAAATTACCCTGACCATCATAGGAAGTAATGTACACATAAGCGCACTTCTTGGGATCTACAAGCATAAGCCACAATGCAGAGCTACCAGGGCTCTTGCCACACATTAGGGGAGCAACACTTAACTCATATGCCCTTCTGGTTTTTGGATTATGAACAAATAGAGCTGTTGTATTATCGAAGAGGATCTCTGGTTTTTTTGCGTTGATAATCACAGTTCTTGCAAGAATACCGCACTCCCTTAACTTTTCTACAAGAAAATAAGCAGTCTCACCAATATCCTTGATAAAATAAACACCGCCCTGGCAAGGCTGTGCCTCTTGATTTGCCAATGCTGACTGTAAAAAAGCTAAAGTAATAATTACAACAAGAAGGTATTTCATTTAAAAAATCTATAACCTGAGTTTTTTTTCCAAACTCTATCACTCCCAATCATTTTTCACTACTATTTCTCCCATTAGCCGGATTTTCCCCCAGTATTATTTTAATAACTCGTACATACACAAACAAGTTTAAGAATTGATTTTTGAACTTGTTTGCGTATATAGATAGACAAGCAAAGCGCTTTTTCTTAAACTTAGATCACGTTTATTACTATTGGAATGCTTTATGCAAAAGTATCAGGTTTTAGCAAGAAAATACAGACCTCAACAATTTTGCGATGTTGTTGGGCAAGAAGCACTTGTTACAACGCTTGTCAATGCCATCAAGTTTGAAAGATTAGCTCATGCTTATCTTTTTTGTGGCTCTCGAGGCTGCGGGAAAACTAGTATTGCAAGAATTTTTGCTAAAGCACTTAACTGCAGCAATTTAAGCAAAGATTTCGAACCTTGTAACGCATGCCCTTCATGTAAAGAAATTACTGCAGGCTGCTCTTTAGATGTTTTAGAAATTGATGGCGCATCTAACAGAGGAATTGACGATATCCGCAGCATTAATGAAACAGTAAGCTATAGCCCCTCTTCTGGGAAATACAAGATTTATCTCATCGACGAAGTGCACATGCTCACAAAAGAGGCTTTTAACGCCCTTCTCAAAACACTTGAAGAGCCCCCTGCCACTGTTAAATTCTTTTTTGCAACAACAGAGCCTCACAAGATTCCCTCTACCATCTTAAGTCGCTGTCAACGCTTTCAACTCCTACGCATCTCTTTAGACAAAATCGTAGAAAAATTACGTAAAATTGCAAAAGATGTAAAAGTAGATGTAGACACAGAAGCCCTCCTTCTTATAGCAAAAAATGCAGAGGGAAGTCTTCGAGATGCAGAATCTCTCTTTGATCAAATTATTTCATTCGAAAAAGAAAAAATTACTACCGAATCCATCATCCATGTCTTTGGATTAATGCCAACAGAAACCTTTTTTAAGCTAGATCTTGCTGGGAAAAAAGGTGATTTGGCCTGCGCTTTTGATATTGCACACCAAGTTTTTCTAGAAGGGAAAAACATCTTTCACTTTTTAGATGGGCTTATCGAGCATTTTAGAAATTTACTACTCGTAAAAGTAAGCCCCTTAACTATTGCTCATCAAGTTTTTTCACCAGCTGACAGAGAAACCTATCAAAAACATGGGGCATTTTATTCTCAAGAACAGTGTTTAGACCTATTGAATTATTTGATAGAAACAAGACAAGAGATGAAGAATACAAACCTCTCACAAATCGCTTTAGAAGCAATTCTCTTGCACATTTTACGCAGCCATGGACGCATTTCTGTAGAAGTCCTTACAAAAAAGTTATCAGAAATAGAGCAAACTATTCAATCACTAGTAATAACAGAGCCTTCAAAGAACACACCTATACCCCCTTCTGTTCTACTAGAAGAAAAGCCTTCTTGGACTCCTTCTGCTCCAAACGTAGATATATCAGAAAAAAAACCCTCTTCTCAGAGGGCAACGCTTCCTAAAGACTCTATTGCAAAAGGAAGAGATGATACCATCATGCGCTTTGCTGCAATAGAGCTTGAGGGCACTCTTAAAAAAATATTGTCTTAAAGGATTAATAATCATGGGTAGTGGATTTGCAAAACAGAAAAAACAAGCACGCGCTCTTCAAGAACAGTTTAGCAAGATGCAAGAGCAAGCAAAAGCAACAGAAGTTACAGGTCTTGCTGGAAATGGCCTTGTAGCTATCACCTTAAATGGTGAGCATGAAATGCTAAAAATTTCTATCAAAAAAGAGTGTGTCGATCCTGATGATCTTGAAGGGCTAGAAGATCTTATTAAAGAAGCTTATAAAAGCGCCTTCAAACAACTACAGAGCGCGGCGTCTTCCTCTATGCCTCAACTTCCAGGCCTTCCAGACCTAAGCGCTTTTGGACTTTAAAATCCGCGCCTCTGTGTTTCGACTTTTCGAGAAAAGAGTGAACTTCTGCAGACGAGGAGAGCAAGAGAACCTTGTCTGCAAGTTTTACTGCCTGTACAATACTTAGTTGTCGAATTGTCTCTTTGATAATGGGGATGGCTCTTGGTATTACCGAGAGCTCATGAATACCAAGTCCTAAAAGCAGCTCTGTGAAACGAGGATCCGCTGCCATTTCACCACATACAGTCACAGGTATTTTATGTAAAAGTGCCTGATTTACAACCAGCTTAATCATGCGAAGAACACTTGGATGTAATGGAGAATATAAATAGCTCATCGCTTGATTTCCCCTATCCACTGCTATACAATACTGCACTAAATCGTTTGTTCCAATGGATAAAAAATCACACTCTTTTGCAAGAAAATCAGCAGTCATTGCAGCAGAGGGCACTTCAATCATACAACCGACCTTTAGAGAGTCATTAAAACAGATCTTTTGCTGTTTTAATTCTTCTTTTGCCTCATTTAAGCATGCTTTTGCACTATGCAATTCACTTGGACAAGATATCATCGGAAATAATATGCTCAAATTACCAAAAGCACTTGCTCGCAATATAGCCTTAAGCTGCGCTTTAAACTCTTCTTTTTCTTTAAGCATCAAACGAATAGCTCTACAGCCAAGAAAGGGATTATCTTCTCTTTTTGAAACATAAAAACGTCCAAACTTGTCACCACCAATATCAAACGTGCGAAAAACAATAGGTAGCCCCTTCATGCTTTCTACCATCTGCTTATAAACCACAAATTGTTCTTCTTCTGTTGGAAATTTCCCTTCCGTCATCAGCAAAGACTCTGAGCGAAATAGTCCTACACCATGCCCACCATGTTCATGAAGCAATTCAAGCTCACTACATACCTCTACATTTGCTGTAAGGCTTACTTGATAGCCATCTATTGTTTCAGCAGGAAGCATGTTGCTTTTTCCTTGAGATTTGCTTTTTTCCCATTCCCTCTTCTTTTCTATATAAAAATCGAGTGTACTTTTCTGAGGATTAATAATTACATTACCTGCAAATGCATCTACAATGATAACAGCATCTTTAAGAACAGATTTTATAGATTCAAACTGAACATTTGCAACATAGGGTATCCCTTGCGCTTTTGCCATAATCGCTGTATGCGATGTCTGTCCTCCTTTTTCCGTAACAAAGGCAATAGACCTCGTATTTTGTGCTTCTGCCGTATCGGAAGGGGATAGTTCCTCTGAAAAAACAATGGAGTTAACGGGAAGATCTGCAAGAGAATTGTGCACGTTGTCTTGTAAATGCCTAATGATTCTCTTAGAGACATCTTGAACGTCTTTAAAACGTTCTTTGAAAAACTTACTAGTAATTTTATTGAAGCGATCTTGATATTCAGCAACAGTTGCTTGTACAATAGCCTCAGTATTTTTTCTTAGTGATCTAATCTGTGCTTCTACATCAATTGTGAGTGTTGGATCTTGTAACATAACAAGATGACCATCAAGAATTGCAACACCTTCCCAAGCTCTTTCTCTCTCTAGACGGGCCTTAAGCTTTTGCACCTCTTGTTTACTGCGTTGCAATGCATTTCTATACCTGACAATTTCACCATCGATATGTTTCTCTTCAATATTAAATTCCGTTACCTCTTCATCTACAGGTGTGAAAATAACAGCCTTTCCAATTGCAATTCCAACACAAATAGGAAGCCCTTGCAGTATGATCTCTCCTCTTTTTTTTATCTTTTTGTTTACAGCCATCATACATGTTACTCTCCAAAGCTTGTATCAAATGCATCTACAAGTTTACCAATAATTTCATCAGCATCACTACCCTCAGCCGTAATAGTAATCTTAGAATTCTTTCTAGCTGCCAGTATCAATATGCTCATAATGCTCTTTGCGTTGATTGTATCCTTTTTATATGTAAAAGACACTTGACTTTTACAATCTTGCAAAAGCTTTACAATTGCCGTTGCTGGCCTTGTATGAAGACCCAAAGCGTTTTTTACTTTGACCTGGCGCACATATTTCATTTAGCGCCCCTTTCTTTGTTTTCTTGAAATCGTCTCTAAAAGCTTTGTATTAAACTCTTTTGCGGAATTATACCCCATTTTTTTCAGCCTATGATTAAGAGCGATTGTTTCCAATAAAAGCACTACATCCCTTCCTGGCTTAACTGGTAATACATGAAAAGGCACTTTAACACCAAGCAAGTCACAATACTTCTCCTCTAAGCCAACTCTATCATAAAAATTGTGATTATCCCATACTTCTAACTTTACCACAAGATCTACACTTTTCTTTTCTCTTACACAAACAGCTCCATAAAGATGAGCTACATTAATAATTCCAAGCCCTCGAATTTCCATATGGTGACGTGTTAACTCTGCACCAGAGCCTTCCAAATACCCCCCTTCTCTACGCCTTACTTTTACAATATCATCAGAGATAAGTCTATGTCCCCTTTCTATAAGTCCAAGGCCTGCCTCGCTTTTTCCTACAGAAGACTCTCCTTGAATCATAACGCCTACACCAAAAACTTCTACAAGGGTGCCATGACAATTTAAACTTGGAGAAAACTCTTCTGTCAAAAGAAGCGTAAGTTTACTCAAGAGATTCATCGTCGTCATGCTAGCTCTAAAAAGAGGTATGCTCCTCTCTTCACAAAGCCGTACAAGCTCCTTAAGTGGCCGATAGCGCCTTGCAACCATGATGGCAGGTGTTGGCATCGACAAAATATCTTCAAGTCGCTGAATGCGAACTTCTGGAGCTAAATCACGCAAGTATTCTATTTCGACCTTACCAAAAATCAAAATTCTCTTACTAGCGTGACTTTTAAGATAGCCAGAAAGAGAAAGACCTGGCCTATGAGCTTCTGGTACGTTAATACGCCTTCTCATGCCTGATTTTCCAGCAATACATTCCAGGCCAAGAGACGAGCCATGCTGTCTATAAAGATCTTCTACTAAATACATTTAATACTTTTTTGCAAATTAAGATCTTATTCTAATTTTACTACTTTCATAAGAAAAAATCTGCTATCTTGTCAACTTGATTCCATTAGGTTTAAGGATGAGTGCTTTATGAATAAACGCCCTAAAGTAGTTATTATAGGTGCCGGCTTTGGAGGCTTAAATGCCGCTCTTAAGCTAAGATGCGAGCCTATTGACATCGTAATTATTGACAAAACAAACCATCATCTCTTTCAACCTCTTCTTTACCAGGTTGCAAGCGCAGCTCTCTCCGGTGCTGACATCGCAACACCCATTCGTGAGATTTTTCATTCTTATAATAATGTTTCAGTAATTATGAGTGAAGTTGTCTCTATCGATAAAAGTGCAAACCTCATCCACTTAACGCACACAGACCCCATACATTTTGATTATCTCATCGTGGCAGTGGGTGCAAGACACTCCTATTTTGGCAACAAACATTGGGAAGAGGCCGCTCCTGGAATTAAAACACTACAAGAAGCGCTAAGCCTTCGAGAAGAGATTCTCATGTCTTTTGAAATCGCTGAAAGAAGCTCTAAATTGTCTGAAATAGAGCGCTATCTAAATTTCGTCATCGTTGGAGGTGGCCCTACAGGAGTTGAACTTGCAGGTGCCATAGCTGAAATTGCCTATAAAACAATGATCAAAGACTTTAATAGAATCGATATCACAAAGACAAAAGTCTTTCTCATAGAAGCAGCTCCTCAAATTCTGCCAGGGTTTCATCCAAAACTGTGCGCTGTTGCAAAAAAAGATTTAGAAAAGCTTGGGGTCATCGTACTTACGAGCACCAAGGTTTTAGAAGTCACTGATGAGGGTGTAGAAGCAGAGGGCCTTTGTATTCCAACAAAAAATGTCATCTGGGCCGCTGGAAACCAAGCATCTCCTCTATTAAAAACTCTCGATGTTCCCCTAGATCGTCAAGGACGTGTACTTGTAGAAAAAGATCTTTCCATTCCAGGACACTCTAATATTTTTGTCATCGGAGATGCTGCTGGAGTAATTGGAAAACATGGAAAACCCATTCCTGCAGTTGCACCAGCTGCAGTCCAAGAGGGAAAATATGTAGCCAAAATCATCAAGAAAAACTTTTCAAAAGAAAAACGCCCTCCTTTTGCCTACTTTGACAAAGGGACAATGGCAACCATTGGCCTCTATAAAGCCATCGCATCTATTGGTCCCTTTACATTCTCTGGCTTCTTTGCATGGCTTGCCTGGGGAGGCATTCATATAGCCTATCTCATAAGCTATAGAAACCGTTTTATTGTGACTTTAAGATGGCTCATGTGGCTAATCACCGGCAAGCGGGCATCAAGACTCATTACTGGCCCTCTGCATGAGTCTGAAAGTGTTAAAGTACACTCTCCTACAAAATGGAATTAACTCTAAAAAAATATATAGACTTTTGGAAAGAGCACCCTGGACTCATCTATGGCCTTGGAATTTGTATAGGATTTGCTCATGCCTATACAAAAGACTATACCCTCTTATTCCCTCTTTTACTGCTGCTTTTTCCAGCATTTTTTGTACATGCATTTTTACCAAGAAGCATAGCAACCCTCTTTTTAAGCCTATCTGCTTTAGTTTGCGGTCTCTATCCTTTTTCCTTTTCTGATATCCCCAAAGAGGGCATAAAAGGAACAGCTCTTTTTCAAATTGACTCAATTTCTAGAGTAAAAAACTCTTTCTCCTCATCCTACCTCTACAAAGGCTCCATCAAAAATTTCTCCACGCTTGCATCAACAAAGCTTCCTTGCACGCTAAGAATAAAAGAGAGCCTCAATAGACCAAAGGGACATACATACCTTATAGAGGGCACACTTTTTAGCAAAAGCAGAGGTAATTATCATTTAAAAATAGATGAAAAGGCTTCTTGGAGGAGAGTAAGAGACTACTTCAACTTTTCAGAATGGCGCTTTCTTGCAAAAGAATCTGTCAAAAAACATATCTCTTCAAAAGTCAAAAATATGCATGTTTCAGAGCTTTTATCTGGATTATTTACAGGAGAAATAACATCAAATATACTTAAACATAACTTAAAAGCACTTGGTATGCAACATGTCCTTGCCATATCTGGTTTTCATTTTTCTCTACTGGCATGGCTCCTTTCTTTACTTATAAAACCTCTTTTGAGCCCAAAACTTGCAACCTATTCGCTCATCTTGTTACTTACACTCTACTTTCTTTTTGTAGGCCCCTCTCCTTCTGTACAAAGAGCCTGGATCAGCATCCTCATCTTTCTTGTAGGTCAGCTAATAGGTAGAGAAAGCTTGCCACTTAACCGCCTTGGATTATCTCTTATCATCATACTCCTTATCAACCCACTATCCTGCCTTCAAATGGGATTTCAGCTAAGTTTTTTTGCAACTTTTGGAATTCTTCTTTTCTACCCCATTATTGAAGAATATTTTTCTAGAATTTGGAAAAAAAGACCTTTGAGTCAGGCTCTAAAATTTAATCTCATCAATAAATTGGGGCTTATCCTGCTCACCTTTTTTAAAAGAACACTTGCACTCAACATTTCTGTCTTTCTTGTAACTTTTCTTCTTCTTCTCACACTTTTTCAAGAGTTTCCACTTCTTTCACTGGTCTACAATCTATTTTTCCCCTTCCTTCTAAGCCTATCTTTCATCTTTCTTATTTTATCTCTCATCTTGGATGTGATTATGCCCTTTATGGGCACTTATTTACACATGCTCAACGAACTATATACTACATTTATCTTGCGCTTCATAACACACGTCCCAACGCCACTCACAAATTCCATTCATACCGAGGCCATTTCACAAAAAAGTTTAATTTACTACTTTTCACTTCTTCTCATGGTTGGCATATTTCTCAATCGACACACAAAGGAAAAACAGCAAAGCAAATTATTTAACTATCTCTAACATTGACAAAAAACATAAATTGACTGTAAATTTGGAACTCCTTCATGGCGGTCGTAGCTCAGTTGGCAGAGCGTTGGATTGTGGTTCCAAATGTCGCGGGTTCAAGCCCCGTCGATCGCCCTTTTCTTTTTAAAAACCTCAGAAATCACGTTATAAAATAAACGTTATAAAATAAATGTCTTCTAAACAAAGATTTATAAGAGATTACTATCAGCAAAAACGCGGAACACCAAAGATGCTGCTCATCCAATGTTCCCACTGCAATAACTATCTCATGCATTACCAAAAAGATGGACCAGGTCCGCTTTTACGCTGTTATATAGACCGCATCTATCATCCAAAATCCACTTCTACAGACACCTCACTTACCTGCTCTTCTTGCCATACTATTATTGGCGACCCTATAATCTATGAAAAAGAACAACGCTCTGCTTACAATCTTGTACCAGACAGCTTTATCATTAAAAAAACCACTCTAAGAAATGCAAAAGCTTATTCAAGTCAATCTTCTTGAAAATAAGGCCCTTCTGATGGCGGTGAAGATGGATTATAACGCGGTGGAGATAGCTTAAGAAATTCTTGTGCAGCCTCAATTTGAGGTCTTAATTCATTTTGAAAACCTCTATCTTTTATAGCATCTATTACATTTCCAAAAGTCTGTAACAATACATTACTTGCATCATTAACATTTGGAGATTCAATCCATTTATAAACAAGACCTCGATCATTTCGTGGTCCTTCGCCATAAACAACTGCTACGGTAAATTCCAGTTTTTTAAATTTTTCTTGATCGCTTAATCCAGACATAGGTTTCCATGAAATACTCACCTTAAAACTATGGCGAAACTGCTGGTATTCAGTCCCTCCTGTAACACTCTCTGTAACGCCCCCTTTCGTTATCTCTAATCCCTTCCTTTTACACTCTTCTACTAGCTTATTGTAATATGTTACAAGTGGAGGCGCTAAACCACTTGAAAAATCTTGATTACTTTTTTTACCAAAAAGCGGAACAGTAGCTGCAAATGGATAGCTATCAGCTTCTAAACCAAAGTTAATTTTCTTCACTAATTTAGATCTAAACTCTTCAGCTGAAGATTCTTTTATTCTAGATAATAGTGTTTGGACCGCACAAGTCACGCGAATAACCTCGCTATCTTTCTGTTCAGCTGCAAAAATCGCCACCTTCTCTATCACACTATTAATTTTTTTCATAATAGTGCCATCATTACATATCAATTTCTTTTGGACACTCTCATCTTTTTTAAGATCACATATGCGATGGCGAATATCTTCTTCAAACTGTTCTAATTTATCAGCACCCATCTGATCAAGATTTAAAATAACAGCTTTTTCAAACACATCATTGTACGAAAGGCGCAAAATATAATGCCCAATCCTTCCACAAATACGCCCCAACCAAGAGCGCTCTTGTAATTTACCTGCGTCATCCACATAGTGTAAAAATAAGCTTCCTTCCTCTTTTCCCTTAATTGCTTTTTCTAGATTTGCAATCCCTACATCTATTGACATCAAACACCTTACCTAAAAAACCAAATTATATTTATTTCCATATACTTGTAATCATCAAATTTGACAATCTTTTTCAAAATCTAAATCACACACTGGATAGATTTAGCGTGCACTAAGAGCGCACGGTTTTATATTTAACCGTGCATTGACAACGCACGGTTTTATTGATATAATAAAAAATAACAGGTAGGGAAAATGGAACGAGAGTTACTTAAACAAGTTATAGCGGATCAACGAGAATATAAATCCCCCAAGAATTTTTTTAGTCGCACATTAACCAAAAACATACTACGTTTTGTAGATGATCCAAGCATAATGATTCTAAGCGGAATCAGAAGGTCTGGAAAATCAACGATTCAACGCCTTTTACAACTAGAGTTGGTAAAATCAGACTATTATTTAAATTTCGATGATGAGCGCTTAATTCGCTTCCAAGTGGAAGACTTTCAAGTGTTATTAGAGACCCTAATAGAGCTATTCGGTGAGCAGTCCACATTCTACTTTGATGAGATTCAAAATATTGAAGGGTGGGAACGCTTTGTGCGACGACTCTATGAACAGGGAAAAAAGATTTATATTACCGGATCTAATGCAAAACTTTTAAGTAAGGAACTAGGCACTCATTTAACAGGTAGATACATTCAGTTCGAGGTATACCCCCTCTCTTTCCAAGAAATCATCTATCATAATCACCCTGAACTGTTTTCTAAAAAAGTCTTATCTACAAGTGACACTGGCATGATGCAACGTCATTTTTCAAACTACTTAAAAAATGGTGGCATTCCAGAATATGTAAAGTTTGAAAAACCTGAATACCTGCAAGATCTATTTGAAGGCATTCTCTATCGCGATATCATCGCTCGCTATAAAGTCATGGATGAAAAACCTTTGCAAGAAGTGGCTTACTATTTAGCAAGCAATATTGGAAAAGAGTTTAGCTATACAAAACTTGGTAAAATTGTAGGCCTCAGCAGTCCTCATACAATCGCGAACTATTGCAACTACTTGGAACAATGTTACCTCTACTTCTTTATAAGCCGCTATAGCCACTCTCTAAAAAAACAAATTCAATACAATAAAAAATGTTATATGATCGATCCTGCTCTTATTCGCACAATTGGATTTCGTGTGAGCGAGGACAAGGGGCGTCTTTTAGAAAATGTTGTATTTCTTCAGCTAAAAATGCAGAAAAAAGAAGTCTATTTTCATAAAGACAAAAAAGAATGTGATTTTATCCTTAAGGAAGGCAACCAAATTGTTCAAGCCATTCAAGTTGCAACAAATCTCTCTAATGAAGATATAAAAAATCGAGAAATTAGCGGACTTATTGAAGCGATGAGCACCTATAACTTACAAGAGGGACTAATCCTTACGGAAAGCGAGCAAGATAAAATAGAAGTAGATGGATTTCTAATTACTATTATCCCCATTTGGAAATGGTTGATATCTCTCTGATTATATACATCGTTATTCCTGGGCGCATTCCGAAGATTTTTGCGTGTTTTCCATGAAAATTAATACTTATTGCTTCAAATTTTCATGGACAATTTACCTATATTATGCACAATTTATAGGAAAGATATGTGGTAATATGTATGGAAAAAATTCGAAACTTCTTTCTAGATCAAATTTCGCAAGATCTTGACATTACACCTATTTGTGCGTTACTTGGCCCCAGGCAATGTGGAAAAACAACGATCGCACGACAGTTCGCTAAAACATATCCTGAACAGGTCCATTACTTTGATTTAGAAGACTATACCGATCTTGCCAAACTTAACCATCCAAAACTTGCTCTGGGATCCTTAAAAGGCCTTGTTATTATCGATGAAATTCAACGCAGACCTGACCTATTTCCCTATTTGCGCGTAATTGTTGACAGGAGCAATCTAAAGTTTTTGATTTTGGGAAGTGCTTCCAGAGAACTTATAAAACAGAGCTCAGAAACACTAGCTGGCCGCATTATCTACATTAATGTTACTCCTTTTCAACTCTCTGAAGCCAATGACCAAAATAAATTATGGACACGTGGCGGTTTCCCAAAATCTTATCTTGCTCATTCTGATGTTGCAAGCGTTCGATGGCGAGAGGCATACATGCAAACGTATTTTGAAAGAGATCTTATAGAATTGGGATTAGCATTACCTCCTCAGCGTATTTTACGCCTTTGGTCCATGCTTGCGCAATACCATGGTAATGTAATTAACTACTCGAACATGGCTCAATTTCTAGAAATATCTGTACCAACACTCAAAAACTACCTTGCCTTATTAGAAGGTACATTTATGATCAGGATACTTTCTCCATGGTATGAAAATAGAGGCAAGAGATTGGTTAAAACACCTAAGCTTTATATTCGCGATACAGGCATACTACACCAGCTGTTAAGCATCAAAAATTATGAAGAATTAATCCTTGATGTTCGAAAAGGTGGCTCCTGGGAAGGCTTTGCTCTTGAAGAAATTACAAAAGCCCTTTCTTTGCGCCCAGAAGAGTGCTATTTTTGGGCTACGCACCAACTTGCAGAACTAGACCTATTTATTAACTACAAGGGCCGCAAATTAGGTTTTGAATTTAAGTGCACAGATCAGCCAAAAATTACCAAATCTATGATGAGTGCAAAAGAATCTCTATCTTTAGACCATTTATTCATCATTACACCCATAGAAGAAACCTTTTCATTAAATGAATATACCACAGTTCTTGCCCTTAAGGAGTGTAAAGACACTATCCAAAAACTTGCTCTTTCATAAACTCTACTTTATACATATCGTTAATAACAAATTTCTTTTAAGCTGCCAAGACAAGTGCATTCAACCTTTGATGTAAGTTTTCAATTACAATAAAGTCCTTATCTGCAGCATCTAAACCAGGGCATTTCAAGAGCTCTTCTATTTGCTCTTTTGAGAGCGCCTCAAGCACACGCTTTCTACCATGTTCCCATGTTTTGGGAACTTCTGCAACAGATCCCACAAAAGCTACATTGTTTGCAAGCAGTGCAAAACGCTCCGAATCTTGGATAATGCTAATTAGCTGTTCTTCAGACCAATAAGAGCGAGCATCTTGCTTACCTATATGTCCACGCTCAGATGTACCTGCATTGAATAGATCTACAAAGGACTGTATCGGTACGCTCGTCATATTGATTGCATGAAAAAATAAAAATAAATTTTCCCTACTGATGGGACTACAATAAAACTCAGTCACAAGCTTTTTTACCACAGCAGTATCTAACTCTCCAGTTCCAAATAAAAAGTCATTAGTAGCACCCGCATCCACTATTGCATTAACAATTTTTGATCGATGATAAGAAGAGAGATCGTCACTCATTAAATCTTTCCAAAGAAACAAACCTTTTTTACCAAATAAAATTTCTTTACCCTTAGGCTGACTGCAAAGCGCTTTAATAAAGTTAGGATTTGTCAACTTATCTAAAAGCACTTTTTTAGAGATAGCTTCCCTATGAGGAGAAGACAACTTAGCTATCAATTCTGGGGTTAATAACACATGATTTGACAAGACTTGCTTCTCAATATCCCAAAATAAATATTCGCTAAAACCACATTTTGCAAAGTAAACAGCTCTTCGCTCGATGCTCAAATAACCAACAACGTCCATTTTTTCTAATTTCTTCTTTTCTGTGTCTCTTTTGAACGATTGCTCCGGTGTAATTAATGTCTTTAAAGTTTTTGCAAAGTAAACAGCTCTTTGCTCGATGTTCAAATAACCAACAAAGTCCATTTTTTCTAATTTCTTCTTTTCTGTGTCTCTTTTGAACGATTGCTTTATTTGCTCCGGGGTAATTAATGTCTTTAAAGTTTCTGCATCTAGTGCTTCGAGTGTCTTTATAGGAATATTATTAATTATAATACGCTTTTTCTGCTCTGGGCTTAGCTTAAGTATCAATTCCGGTGTTAACATCTTGAAATCAGCTAAAATCCGAGGCGCATTGTGTGCAAATCGAGCACTGATCCCGCATTTTGCAAAATAGACCGCTTGTTGCTCTCGAGTAAAGGATTCCATAACCTGTTCAGTAGTAAAATGCTCTAAAAACACGGCATCTACTTTTTGAAACGTAGACAATGTAACATTCTCAATTTGACTCGCTGTCAACCACTGAATATTTCTTTGTGATAGTTGAGTAAAACAGGCTTCAATCGTCTCATTTCTTCTTAAGTATTGAAATAATAAAAGTAACGGCTTAAACAATACTCTTTCAACCCACGTATCTTCTTTCTTAAAAATCCAACAAGGGCTTGAACTATTTGTAATTGCATTCATTATTTTATCTCCATAAATCTGTATTACTATAAAAGATAGTAGCATATTCTTTAATTATATGCAATTATAATCATTACTGTTCCTAATAGGGCGCACTCCGAAGATTTTTGCGTCTTTCCATGAAAATTGATACTTGTTACTTCAAATTTTCATAGGCAATTTATAGAAAAAATATATACATAAAATAAAGCTACTGACTACTGCTTGAAGTTGAAGTCTGCTTTGCAAGCACAGGATTAACCAAAATATTCCAATACTCTTCAGCTTCCCTCTGTACTCCTTCAAGTTGCTTTGCATAAACAGGATTTTCTACAATCAAGTCAGACCAATATTTATTAACAATAAGTTTTATGCCCATTATCGCCTCTGTAGTTCCGCTCAGGTATGAGTCCAAATCCTCTTGATACTCTTCAACTCTCTCTAATTTATCTTGTAAATTGTTTTTCACAAGTACTTCCTGCAACTTTGTTAGATAACGCCTACAAGCATTCTCCACTTGCGATACATCTCGACTTTTTATTTTTGGAGGATCCCAAATCTTTACCCATTGATTTTCTACTTTACGTTTAAGCCTATCTTCAACCAAAGGTCCTTCCAAGACCTCCCTCAAAATATCTCTAACACTACAATATATTGTGTTCACTTCTGATACCTCTAAGAGTCGATTCTTATCTAAATAGATTCCATGCTCATCAAATGTAGCTTTCTGTACCTTTGATGCACAAGAGCTATATCGTTCACTTCGAAATATTTCACGCAACCAATTTATATAGTTAAGACAGTTACCATTTGCAGTACTCTTCAGAGCATACTGATTAAGATGTGTCATCTCACGCAAATAATGTCTCTGAACTTCAGAAGTTAAAGCAAGTGCGTTACTAACAACAGCGGTTTCTGTCGCTGGAACGGTATCTTGTAACTCACCCTGTTTTATTTGAACTTTCTCTGAAACATGACTTACAGACAATGAGCAAATAGTTACTTCTTGAGTACTTTGAGAGGATGTATTTTCTTGTGGCTGTATATATCGGTTAGAAAAACTCTGTTGACTGCCACATAACATCGAATCTTCTAACCACCGCTTTGGCATTAAACAATGCGTGTTAGAAAATGGATTCTGAATCGCAACTAAATCGTCAGTCTGATTCTCTGAAGCTGTAAAAGCACCGCTTGTAGATATGGGATCAACCTGTTCAGGTTTTTCAACCGTGCTCTGTTGAGTTACACTAGTTTTAGATGCCCTTTTATCCTCACCTTCTTGAGAGCTTTGACTTTGTGAATAACTAACACTCTGAGCAGTAAATCCTGCTTTCTTCATGTTCGTATCCCACTTTTCTTGTACTTTTCTGTCAACCGTTTTTGGAAATTTGTGCTTATTCCTCTCAATAAATTCTCTTGCAAAAGCATGCACCTCAGACAATTTTGCGTCCAATTGAGCTATATTTTCATATCCATCAAATGCTTCCCAAGATTCCTTGGATATCAACTTTCCTGGTTCTTTGCTAAAAGGATCCTTCTCTAAAAGTAAACAATATATACTCTGTATATATTTCCCACAAAAGGTCTTACACCGATTAAAGAATTCTTCTGGAGATACTCCTTCAAGAGGTTGGATTCCTCCTGCTATGGTGCGCTCGCAAAAGATCTGTTGCTGCAGCTGCATAGGATTATTTTGCAACTCTATTAATTCCTCAATCCTTTTCTTTAAATATGCTAAGAGTGCTTTTTCTGCGTTGTCAGACAACCTACCGTTGTTATCAGCAAAGCAATATACAGACTCCTTAAGAATTTTGTCGTTTTCTTCTTGCATAGCTTCTGCCATATTTGACCCGTCAGCGTCCGAGTGATTCTTTTCGCCCCTGCTAGAAATAAGAATATCCGATAGCTGATCATAACTTTTCACATTCGAGAATTTAGAATAAAACGCATCTCGCAGAGTGGTGCTAATAAACACAATATTGATTGCATATTTTTGTCTTGCTAGCAGCTCCCTTGACACACCAAAAGCCTCCAAATTTAAACGCAATCTACCATTTCCCTCTTTGATTACTTTACTTCTGAAAAGACCACCCTGTACTACCTCTTCTACAGCTCCTGAGTAATACAAATAAGAAGGTTGTTCTTGCGCCGCGACTACCGCACTATTTACTGAACTTACAGGCTGACTTGCAGTAACCTGTGGTTGAGAATATGTTGTGGATAAAGCAGGCGCAGAAGATTGTGGTACACCCTGATTAGGATAAGAAGGTGGCATTGGAGGCTTATGAGGAGGCTTATGAGGAGGCTGAGTTACAAAAACAGCTTTTCGCACACTTGTAGATTGATTTTTCTCTACAAAAGACACTGCAGCAGCTATCGGTACTGAAACAGGTGCCACTGATATCTTAGCAGAAGCGGGGGCTGAGTGAGTTGCGACCTTAGCAGCAGTTGTAAGCACATTTGCAGGCAGGATCGGCATAGGTGGCTCGATAACAACTTTCGATGAAGAAGCCAGAGGCACAACTGATCTTGGAGAAGTTGAAGTAGATACACTTGATACCTTAGGTGGGTATAAAGGAAGTGAAGGATCTATTGGAGCAGGCTGCTGAAAATTATGGTTATGCGTTCCTGAGGACCAATTAAAAATATAGGCAGCTATGCGCATAATAGCAGCCAAAAAACTTTTTATAACAAAAGATACAAAACCCAATAGACCCTTATTGCTTGATGTATTGCTTGATGTATTGCTTGACGAGTCTTGCACTATTGTAGGTTTTGAATGCTCAGAAGTAGGGGATTTAATCGGGCCCACCATAAAATACATCCTTACTTAATAAATATATTAGAAATTATGTCTTCCACTATAACCTTTTAGTGTAAAGATCTTATAAATTTCAATCTGGACTTATACACAAACAGAGAATGTAAGTAATTCTTCATTAACGACGCGCATAAAAAACCAATTTTTCAATTCAATTCAGTAATAGATACGGCCAAGCTATTAAAAATAATCTGTTTAAGTTCTTCTTCAAGTTCTCCAAAAATGCGAATATAATAGCCCCTCTGTTTGGTTGCAACAAAGCGAACATGACAATGCTTAGAAGAAGAATCAAGATAGCTATACTCTACACAGTAGGGTACGCCTGGAACATTATTGAGTATTTGGCATATTGTAAAGCCATCATCACTTTCTGCCTGAAGAGAAAACTCACGAATACAATCTTCTACGGTTGCTGGCGGTTTATATCCCTGGTTGAATGTAGAAATATAACAAAGAATGTCTTTAGAATAACTATACACATACCAACACCCATTTTTGAAAAGAGTGCTAGGATTTTTGGGCAATAAAATAGAAACTCTTTCAGAGCCATCGTCCATATAGATCTTTTGCATCTCAAACCCATCATGTACGCAAACTCCTGCGTCCCTTCCAGCAGTAAAACTAAACAGTAATGAACTTACAAAAACTAACAATAAAGCACAGGACTTATGCATCATAAAGCTCTCCAAAAATGTAAAGGTAAGGTGTATGAGCAGAGGAGCATAGAAAATTCAAGAAATTTAGTCTATCAGAATCGTTAAACATAAAACTATATTTGTAATACACACAAACAAGTTCAAGAATTGGTTTGTGTATAACTATTCTTTTTTTTCCCATCTCAGCATGTACCTTTTGCTTTAAAAGCTCTGGATGCATAGAAAACATACGCTCTTGAGCTGGATCTAGAAGATTAATCCACAAGGCATTAGGAAAATGATTTTTTAACCAAGTTGTTTTACCAACTTCTCTTGGTCCAAAGAGGAAAAAACTTTCTCTCTCAGGAGCTTGAAAAATTCTTTTCCTTTGTGGATAATTGCCTAAGTATTCTACTCTGCTTACAAAAACAGAGTTTATTTCATGTCTATCATAGAAGCACTTATCTTGGGTATTGTGCAAGGCATTACAGAGTTCTTGCCCGTGAGCTCCTCTGGACACTTGAAGCTCGGTGAGCTATTTCTTGGGATCAAAGAACTCAATAAGTACGTAACATTTGACCTCGTCTGCCATCTTGGCACGCTTTTTGCCATTTTTCTTGTCTTTTACAAAGAAATCTGGAAAGTGCTCACACAGGATCGAAAAACATTCTGGATGATTGTCATTGCAACACTTCCTTTAGCTCCTCTCTACTTTCTTTTAAGTGGTATAAAAGCGCTTTATGGCCTTCCAAGCTATCTTGGCTTTTTCTTCCTGTTGACAGCTCTCTTTCTTTATATTGGAGAAAAATATTCCAAACCTGTTCCAGAGACCATATCAGCAAAAAGAAACATATTCGAAGCCCTTTTTATTGGGTGCGCACAAGCAGTTGCCATATTGCCTGCTGTATCAAGGAGCGGATCTACTATGGCCGCTGCCAGGTTTCTTGGATGGGAAAGAGAAAAAGCTGCACGCTTTTCCTTTTTTTTAGCTATACCCACCATACTAGGAGGTATCTTAGTAGAAACTATAGAAATCATAAGACATAAAGAACAAATTGCCGATATTTCTTTTTTTGTTTATTTAACTGGCTTTACCGTTTCCTTTCTTGTTGGTTGGATGGCACTTAAATTACTTTTAAAACTACTTCAACACTTTACATTTAAACCCTTTGCTTATTATTGTTTTATTGTTGGAATAACAACTCTTCTCTACGTAAATTTCTTTTATCAAGATTAACATGCCTAAAAAAAGTACTTCTAATAAAACTACAATCCCTATGGAAATACAAGGTCTTGCCCTCTTGCTTTTCATTGCCTTACTCTTTTTAAGCCAGATTAGCTTTCGAAGCACAAGTCCCGATGCAAACTGGCTTGGCCTTGTAGGATATGGAATAGGATGGTTTTTACAATACATCTTTGGCCTTACAAGTTATTGTGTACTTCTTTTCTTTGGATGGACGGGATGCCGTCTTCTCTTGCATAAAGAGATCCACCACTATTTTTTACGTCTTATTTACTTCTGTATCGCTCTTTTATCGCTATGCTTACTTTTGTCTGTAGTAGCAGAGGCTTTTCCCTCCTTTGCAGCCCTCTTTAAGCCTTTTGTTTATTCAGAAAGTGTCGTTGTACAAGCATCGCTCGTCTATAAAAAAGTTCGCTACAATCTAGGCGGTGTTCCAGCTTATTTTATCTACAGAGATTTTCCCCTAATCAACTTGCAAAAAATTTTAAGTCCTCTTGGCACAACGATTGTAACTTCCATGCTCTTTCTTATCTCCTTTTTGCAACTTACAAAATGGCGCTTTGCCTATATGCTGGACTTACTTAAAAAGTTAACCACACCTAAAACAACTACAGAAAATAAAAAAGAAAAAAGACAAGAAAAAGGCTTTTTAAGCTTTTTATGGGGCAAAAATAATAAAAAAGCTTTATTTGAAAGGGCTATCAATATTCCCACAACTCCTTTTGAAGAAAATCCTGTCCGCTTCAATGCTTTGCAAAAATCTCTTCTAGAACTTAAACAGTTTTCTTCCTCTTCAAAAGAAACTCTCTTAAAAGCGGATACCAAGGAATTAGATGTATACAAAGCTATCAAGAAAGAACTTCCTAAAAAATCAAAGCGAGAAGATGCTTTAAATGCACAGAGACGAGTAAACGGTGATCTTTCAACCTATGAATTACCTCCTCTTTCTCTACTTACCGACGTCAAAAAATTTGACACCTCTATTCTGAAAAAAGACCTCGCAAAGCAAGCGGAAGTACTAGAAGAGACACTCTTAAGCTTTGGAATTGAAGCAAAAGTTGGACAAATTCATTGCGGTCCGACCATTACATCCTTTGAAGTACATCCAGCAATTGGTGTCAAAGTACAAAAAATTAAATCGCTCGAAAATGATATCGCTCTCAATTTGCAAGCAAAATCTATTCGCATCATAGCTCCTATTCCTGGAAAAGCAGCTGTCGGTATAGAAGTTCCCAACCCCAAACCGCAGGAAGTTAGCTTTAAAGAGCTCATCGCAAACTATCAGCAATCTACTCGTAAATTTCAAATCCCTGTATTTCTTGGAAAAACTGTCAGCGGTGAAGACGTTGCTGCAGACCTAGCCAAAATGCCCCACTGTATCATTGCAGGAGCTACAGGCTCTGGAAAGTCTGTGTGTATTAACACAATCATCATGTCTATACTACTCACTGCAAGACCCGATGAAATCAAGCTACTCATGGTCGATCCTAAAAAAGTAGAGCTCAATGCGTACACAGAACTGCCACACCTTATCGCCCCTGTCATTACCGAGGCAAGAGGAGCTGCTGCAGCTCTTAACTTTCTTGTTAAAGAAATGGAAAAACGCTACGAAATCTTAAAAAAAGTAGGCGCTCGCAACATTATCTCTTTCAATGAGCGAGAAAACAAAATAGCTTTAGTAGATGAGGGATCTTCTTTAGAAATCCCTGAAAAACTGCCCTACATTGTAGCTATCATCGATGAGCTTGCAGACCTTATGATGGTCTCTGCTGAAGATATCGAAACACCTATTGCCCGGATTGCTCAAATGGCAAGAGCTGTTGGTATCCATCTTATTTTGGCAACTCAACGCCCATCCAGAGAGGTCATTACAGGACTTATTAAAGCAAATTTCCCAACGCGTATAGCCTTTAAAGTTGCAAGCCGCATCAATAGTCAAATCATATTGGATGAAACGGGTGCAGAATCTTTGCTTGGCAATGGTGATATGTTATTTTTGCCACCTGCATCTTCTCTTCTTATTCGCACACAAGGAGCATTCATTCGAGATGAAGACATTAACAAGGTCATATCCTTTATCCAAGAGCAAGCACCCCCTGCCTATCTGATTAAATCTTTTGATACTATGGCTCCAGAAGAGCTGGTAATAAAAAAAGAGGATTCCTCACTCGATGCCCTTTATGGCCAAGCTCTTGGCATCATTCAAGAAACAGGAAATGCATCCACCACCTTTTTGCAGCGAAAATTAAAAATTGGCTACGCCAGAGCTGCAAGTTTAATGGACCAATTAGAAGCACAAGGCGTTATTAGTGAACAAGAGGGTAGTAAACCAAGAAAAGTTCTGCTCTTTAAAGGAGTTCTTAAGCAACCTACAATAAATGACTTACCTCTTGATGATTGCGAAGAACAGTGTTCAACAGAATTTTAATTTGAACTTTTAATCTTAATCGTTACAATCCAATTTGTAGAAATAATGAAAAAATTGGAAAAATGAAAGCAAGCAGTATTCGCCGCATTTTAGTTGCAGATTCCTCCACCGTTATAGCTGATACAATACGAAATGCGCTGCTCTCCCCCTTGCTAACAGCTCAAAACCTTATAGCAAGTGCGGAGCCTAAAGAAGCAAGTAAAGCTCATCTCGATGAAAATGGCATCACATACGAAATCCTTGTAGCCACAAACGGCAAGGATTGCCTCGACCTTGCCGTTTCCTATCATCCAGATCTTATCATCCTCGACTTAACACTTCCCTTAATGCATGGCATTGAGATCCTCAAACGGTTAAAGTCTAATCCTCATCTGGCAACCATTGGTGTTATCATCTCCACATGGAGAGCACTCATTCAGGATTATCAAACAGTCATTGAGTGCGGTGCTGACTACTATCTTCTCAAACCCTTTTCTCAAGCAACCATTCAAAAGCTCGTTGAAAGCTATTTTGCAGACACGCTTAAACCAGCTGATTTTCCTTTAGTTGGCATTAAAGGCCTTTCAGAACAAGATTATTACTCTCCAACACATACTTCGGCATCCTCTTATATTAAATTTTGGGGAACAAGAGGATCTACACCAGTATCTGGGCTAGAATACCTTATCTATGGAGGTAATACTCCCTGCTTAGAAATTGCAGGCCAAGAGTCCCTTATCATCATTGATGCAGGTGTTGGCATACGCCCCTTAGGGCAAGAAGTACTCAAATCAAGATATAAGGAAATACACTTAATTATTGGGCATACACATTGGGACCACATTCTTGGTTTTCCCTTCTTTAATCCTGTTTATTCACCCAAATATACCATCCATATCTATTCTGCAAGAGGTTTTGGAAAGACTATCGAGGACCTATTTAAAGGCATGCTTGATCGAGATTATTTTCCTGTCAAACTCGATGAAATGCAGGCAAAGTTTGTCTTTCATGAGCTTCAAGATAATAAACCCCTTGAAATTGAAAATGTCAAGATCCACTACACTTATGCATCTCATCCAGGAGCAACCCTTTGCTTCAAAATAGCATCAAAAAATACAACCATCGGCTATGCTTCAGACAACGAGGTGCTTGTAGGCTACCATGGACATCCCAACAATATCGACAGTGGACATCCCCTCTTATTCCCCTACAGAGACATGCTCGACTTTTTTACAGGCTGTGACACCCTTATCCATGAAGCGCAATACTTCCCTCTTGAGTATCGATATAAAGTAGGTTGGGGCCACTCATCTATTTCAAACGCAGCTGTGCTCGTTAAGCACTGCAAGATACAAAACTGGATTGTTACGCACCATGACCCTAGCCATACCGACGAAGTTCTTAGAAAAAAACTACAAATGCACCATAACATTCTTCTTGATTGTAATCATACCTGTTCTGTAGAAATGGCATACGATGGATTATCCATTCCATTTTAAACTGAGGAGTTCTTATGATGTCAAAACTTTTTACAACCTTTATGCTAAGCATAGGATTAAGTGCAAGCACACTGTTTGCCATGAATATTGCAGAAAAAGATATTGTCAATCCACCACTTACTATAGAGCAATTAGATAGAAATCCTATGAATGAGCTCAAAAAGTGGGTAAAGGAAGCAAGTGAACAGCCGCCTACTTTTGCCCTTGCAACGGCCTCAAAAGAGGGTATTCCTTCTATACGTATGATGATTGTCAAAGAGATTACTGATGAAGGTGTTGTTTTTGTTGGCGATAGAAACAGCCTAAAAGCACAAAACCTAAAAGAAAATCCTTATGCAGCTGTAGACTTTTATTTTCCAAAAGAACAAAGACAACTTATTGTAGCAGGAAAAGTGCGACCCTTAACACAAAAAGAGGCTCAAAACTACTTCAAACAAAGAGAAAGATCCAGCCAAATAGCATCCTTAGTCTCTCATCAAGATGAAACTATCCACGATAAAAAAGAACTTCTCGATGCCTATAAAGAAATGGAAGAGCAGTATGAAGATAAGGATATTTCAGCTCCAGAAAGCTGGGGAGGATTTGTGTTAATTCCCTCTAAGATTACCTTTTGGCAGGCAGGAGCGCACCTTCTTCATGACAATATAACATTCACTACCGATGAAACTGTTAGTTATCAAGATAAAAATAAAAAATGGACAGCAAAAATCCTTGCACCATAAAGAGCATCTAATCTAAGCTTTCCCCAAAATTATAGGAAGCGTAATGAAAGGATTCTGCCCTCTTGCATCTGGTTCAAAAGGTAACTCTATCTTTTTTGGGACAGAAAATACAAAGATCTTAATTGATGCAGGGCTAAGTGCAAAAGCAATAAAAGCAAGACTCAGCGAAATACGCGTCGATATTGCAGACATCGACGCTATTTTGATAAGCCACGAGCATGGAGATCACATCCAAGGGCTACGAGTGTTGGCTTTTCAGCTGGGTATTCCCGTCTTTACAAATAGTGAGACCGCAAGAGGTATTCATGCCTATTTCAATGACTCACCCAAGCTTAAACTCTTTTCTACTGGAGAAAGCTTTGAATTTAAAGATATAGAGATACATCCCTTTAGCATACAACACGATACACTCGATCCAGTAGCCTTTACTCTTCGTACAAAAGAGACAAAGATTGGAGTGTGTACCGATCTTGGATTTGTAACATCTCTTGTTGAACATCACTTACAAAACTGCGATTACCTCTACGTAGAAGCAAACCATGAGCCGTCTATGGTTCATGCAAGCTCCCGCCCTATGGTCTACAAGCAGCGTGTGCTTGGAAGAAATGGTCACCTCTCCAATGAAGCATGTGGCAAGCTCTTACAACGCGTTATCCACCCAAAACTCAAGCACGTTTATCTAGCTCACCTCTCCAGCGAATGCAACAGCCCAGAGAAGGCTCTGATGGTTGTAAAAAGCCACTTACCAGAAAATACTTCTTTTGAAATAAGTATAGCCCCCCAAGCAACTCTTGCAAGGGCTATAGCCTTTTAATTCGAGCATCCTATAGAGACAAACTTTCTTAAATAGAACTGAAGGTATGACTTATAATCTTCAAAGCCGTGGCATGCTATGCCCGTCGTGCAATGAGCATTATTAATTACCGTTCTATGTTCAGTAGATTTATACATGTGTCTCTGAGCAAACTTAGATAGAAAATCTGATTGATTTTGAAGGTTAACCACGTTGGCAACAAGAGTTGGTGGGATTGTAACAACGCCTCCAATAGTACATACATTAATACGCATTCTAAGATCTTCAGAAAGCCTGTAAAGTGCACGCCTTCCAATATCCGCACCTTGACTATGTAAAACAAGATTAGCCTGGCTACAAGGATTATCTCTTAAATATTTCTGTATTTTATTTTTTAATATCTCTGCAGAGTCTGTTTTTCCATTCCCAATATTAGCACAATCATAAAGGCCAGAAACTATACATCCACCACCCACTACACCTGCAGCTGTACTTATAACTTTTTTTGTTGTTGTATCTTTTTTTGAAAAGATGGCATACATAATTCCAACAAATCCAGCAAAAAACTTTAAAGCAATACTATTCACATTTTTTGAAGTAGTTGTCCCATTATAGTGTAGCTCTACACCTACAAATTCTAGATCTTCAACCATCTTGCCAATTATGCTGCAATGCCCCTTAGCCTCTTCTTTAAGAGTCCTTATCCCATTGCAATAGAAGACCTTAGTAGGCAGGCAATTTGCTGCACTATATATTAAATTACTCATATCATACCTCAACCATTAAGATTTTATAAGGAAATACCTGATCCTAATCGAATATCAATAATTAAGCAATAATTAAGCGAAATTAAAAAGAGGCAAGCTTGTGCATTACTTTTTCAATATCTTCTGGCTGTGGAAGAACTTCATTTTCCAGTGTCTTACAATAGGGAACTGGAGTATCCATAGCGCAAACACGCTCGATAGGTGCATCTAAATAAGCAAATGCTTTTTCTACAACTTGCGCTGCTATTTCTGCACCAAAACCACAATTTCTTGCAGCCTCATGAACAATCAAGAGCTTTCCTGTCTTTTTGACAGATTCAAGAATGGTATCTATATCTAATGGCACAATAGAGCGTAAATCAATAACCTCTACTGAAATACCCTTTGCGCTAAGTTTTTCGGCGGCATCAAGCGCCATCAAAACCATAAGCCCCCAAGCAACAACTGTTAAGTCACTACCCTCTCTTACAACACTAGCCTTGCCAAAGGGTACAAGATAGTCAGCAGAAGGCTCCCTTCTTGCGGCAAACTTTTGCTGCCTATATAAGGCCTTGTGCTCCAAAAAGATTACAGGATTAGGGCTTCTAATAGCACTCTTCATAAGACCCTTAGCATCAGATGCATTACTTGGAATAACAACTACAAGCCCCGGACAGTGAGACAAGAACCCTTCGATGCTTTGAGAATGGTAGGGACCTCCCTGTATATAACCACCACAAGGCATGCGAATAACAACAGGACAATTCCACTCACCATTTGAACGATAATGGATACTTGAGAGCTCATTAAATAATTGATTAATACCCGTCCACAGATAATCTGCAAACTGTATTTCAGCAACAGGCTTATGAATTCCATCTAAAGATACTCCAAGAGCAACACCTATGATTGTTGACTCTGCTAGAGGCGTATTAAAACAGCGCATCTTACCATACTTATCTGTAAGCTTTTTGGTTACACCAAAGACGCCACCTTTTCCATGAGCTACATCCTGACCAAATACAATTACACCAGTATCTCTTTGCATCTCTTCATCAAGCGCATGGTTAATTGCGTCCATAATGACAATCTTATCTTCAGAAATCGGATTTTCTAAAAGGCTTGTCTTCGCAATCACAGGCTCTTTTGCAAAAACGTGTTTTGATGAAGAGCCTTTTTCAGGTACGGGTAACTCTTCAGCTTCATTTGCAGAAAGCTCCACAAAATGAAAAGCCTCTTTTTTTATACTAGCGATCTCTTCTTCTGTTGCAAGATGATTTACAATTAAAAACTGCTCATAAATAGGAATAGGATCACGCGCCTTTTCTTCTTCAACATGCTCTAAAGACTTATATTTTTGTGGGTCATCGCTGCTACTATGTGCTGCAAGCCTTGGAACTTTTGCTATAATCACACTTGGCCCAAAACCACTTCTTGCCCTGCTTACAGCCCTCTGCATTGCAGAAGAAACCTCTTCATAGCTGCAACCATCCACCTCCGATGTTTCTACCCCTTGATGCCCCCTTGCAACGTGCGCAATACTGCCACCTGCCGTTTGCTCTGTCACAGGAACAGAAATGGCCCAGCCATTGTCTTGAACCATAAAAATGACTGGTAATTGATGCAACCCAGAATAATTAAGAGCCTCGTGAAAATCACCTTGAGAGGTCGCCCCATCTCCAGAAGATACATAGACAACTTCATCCTCTCCCCTCAGTTTTACTCCTTGAGCTACCCCCACAGCATGTAAAAATTGTGAACCTACAACGCTAGACTGGCAAGGTATGCGAAGATCTTTATGAGAAAAATGCCCCGGCATCATACGGCCTGCTGAATGATTTTTTACATCTCGAGATAAAAATGCTCCAAAGATCTCCTTTAAACTACAACCAAGACCAATTGCAAAGGGTTGATCTCTGTAATAGGGAAGCCCCCAATCTTTACCAGGCATCAAATGCTTTGCAGCAACAACACCAACAAGCTCATGACCTGCTGCTGACAGCTGAAATGTTGCACCTTTATTCTGCCTTACAAGTTTTGCCATCTTATCATCTGTAAAACGCGATAGCAGCATATCTCTCAAAACTTCAAGACACTTCTCTTTAGAAAAACATTTATTCACAACAAAACCCTTAATTCAAACTTTATGACTGAGAAAATTCTGAAAAAAAAGATTTTATCTTCTCCATAAAACTCTTTTTATTCGGATGATTATGTATACCTTCCAACTTTCCAAATTCCTCAAGCAGCTCTTTTTGCTTATCACTCAACTTTGTAGGTGTTTCCACAATAATTGTTAAAAGAAGATCACCTTTTCCCTGTCCATGCACATTTGGAAAACCCTCTCCACGAACACGCAAAACTTTTCCACTTTGTGTGCCTTCTGGAATGGTGATGCGGCAGCTAGCAAAAAGCGTGGGGATTTCTTTTTTACAACCAAGGGCTGCTTCACTAAATCCAATGGGCAATTCCAATGTCAAATCATCTCCATGACGCTTAAATACATCGTGTGCATCTACTTGAATAAACACGTACAAGTCACCAGGAGGCCCACCACCCTCACCTGCATCCCCATAACCGCTCAGCTTAAGCCGCATACCCGTATCGACACCTGCAGGGATTTGCGCCTTAACTTTACGTTTTTCTTTTGTACGACCAGCTCCCTGACATTCTTTACAAGGGTCTGTAATAATTTTTCCTTCTCCATGACATTGAGGACATGTTGTAGACATATTAAAGAAGCCACGATTTTGTACGACCTGTCCAGAACCATGACATTTAGTACATTGCTTAACGGCAGAAGGACTAGAAGCACCACTTCCATCGCAGGTACTGCATGAAACGTAATTTGTGATCGCAAGCTCTTTTTCTACACCCTTTGCAGCCTCTTCAAAAGAAAGTCTAATATTTACCTTCTTACTTGCCCCCTGATGCATAGGGGATCCACCAAAGGGATGGCCACCGGCACCTCCACCACCAAAGAAGCTGTCAAAAATAGAATCCGCGCCAGATCCACCAAACGCTCCCATAAATGTACGAAGAGCCTCATCCATAGAAGCAAACCCACGCTGACCAGCACCTGCTCCCGCACCTGCGCCTTTTAAGGCCTCTTTTCCATAGCGATCGTAAATCTCACGTTTTTTCTCGTCACTTAACACCTCATAAGCCTCAGAAACCTCCTTAAAACGACCCTCAGCACTTGCATCTCCAGGATTCTTGTCCGGATGATACTGCAGAGCCTTTTTACGATAAGCTTTTTTTATTTCTTCTTGAGTTGCGCTTTTTGTAACGCCTAAAATTTCATAGTACCCAGACATAACTTACCCATTACCTATAAAACATTATTAAAAACTGAAAAGATATTAGCAAATTTACGACTTAATTGCTAACTTTTGATGAATCTAAGTGAATAGCACCGCAATGTTTACACTCTACTGGATAATCAAGAGCTTTTTGCATCACATCTTCCAGAGAAAAAAGACCTGCATCAGCTGCTTTAGAACTCTCTAAAATAACATAGCGAAGCACGTAAGCCAAACTATCTATTTGATCTTTAGCGGGGGTTGCAGAGCTACTAACTTCTGGGGTACTAGCTTCTGGAGAAAGTGTAAAATCTTTTTGCAGAGCAACGCGTAAATCAGCAAATCCCGTATGAAGGCGGGCATTACAATCATTTTCTTCCATAAACCACTCCTGAAAGCAATAACGCAGGCCTTCAGCCTGCAATTGCCCCTTGGGCTTACCTAGGGCGATGCCCCAGGCTTTTATAACGCAGGCCTTCAGCCTGCAATTACCCCTTGGGCTTACCTAGGTGCACAAGCACGTAATGTATAAATCTAGCGCTTATATTTGAGAGCGGCCTTTGATTTAGCCCGACTTCTAACAGAAGGCTTATCATAAAAACGATGTGCTTTTGCTGATTTCATGATCCCTTCTTTATCCAACTTTTTTTTCAAGGCACGAAGAGCTTTATCTAACGGTTCACCAATACGAATTTTTACACTGGGCATTGACCTCAATTCCTAACTTAAATTGTAATTATTTATTTTCATTTATCACAAACAACACTTGCATGTATACAAACAAGAACACCCATACTACATGATTTCTTCATATATCGGCAATTTAATTCACATCAATACTGACTGCCACATCTCAGAAGGCTCCTCTTCTTCAGAGTCTTCAGTTTGCTCGGCAATCTCTTCTTGCTCTTTCCCATCACAACCAACACTATCTTGATCTGATAACTTTTCCTGAGAAGCTGTTAAGCTGGATAAAGAAAGGGAAGGATGAGGGTTTTCATCCTTTTTAATCATATAATTAACCCTTATTGAATTAAAATCTCTCTTTTTTTGCCTTAATTCCTTTAAAGAAGTGTCAGCTTCTATCAACAATAACTCTTTTGCAAGTTTTATCAACTTTCCAACGACATCTCTTGCCTTCTCTTGCTCTTCTTCTTTTTCAAGGCGGGGAAAATAACCCTTGTAAATAGTGTTTATAAAATCTCCAATTCCATTCAATACTTCTTCTCTTATTTGCTCTGCCTCTTCTACTGTAAGTTTAAATGTTGCCTCGTTACTAATTTCGAGCAATCTCTCAGCCAATTCTTGTTCTAAAGCTTTACGTAATTGCTGACGCCCAACTAACTGATTACTAGATAAATTAGGTGCAGACGAGGTCATTAATACATTATCAGCAAGATTACTCACCCTTGAAATAATAGCACTTTTTGAAATCCCATCATCTTTTGCATCCAAGGAATCAAATATAGCTGATGGAAAATCATCTAATGGTGAAGCATAATCTTGTTCATTTTCACCCGAAGAGACCGTATCAGGCACAATTGTATCTATATTCAACGACGGTATAGTCCCCACATTAACCCTAACTTCTTTTTTTGAAAAAAGACTAAAAACCTTAGCAAAACCCTTCAAAATATAATTAACTATTTTATTAACAATACCTCTAATACCATCCATAATAGAATCAACAAACAAAGAAAACCTTCCCTTATTCGAAGATTTTTGCGCTGCTACTTCCTCGGGTATCAACACTCCAACAGCATTTTGAGGCAATAAGTTAATATTAAACTCTACCATAACTACTCATTAACCCTTATTTTCCTTCTTTATCAGGATGCTTTAGAAAGAGAGAAGAGCCCTTAGGAGGAGAAGTAACAACTACTGGCTTTTTATCAGGAGTAAAATAATCTCTCTCCACCTGTAGGTGCTGAGCAAATTCTGAATATATGACAGCCTTAGCCTCTTCTGGTTTCTTTAAGGATATCGAAGGCTTAACTGAAGAAGGAGATGGAGGAACACTCTTTCCTGACATATGTAGCCTTTTAATGTCTTTTAACTGCCCTTCCTTCTCACTGAGACCCCCTGTAAACTTATCTGCTCGAAGCTTTTCAGCTATAGAGACATCTGGCTTCATTACCAAAAGATTATTTGTAAGGTCCACTAATTGTGAAACTACCCCGTGCCCATTCTGTAGATTATCTGAACTGCTAGTACCTATTCCACAAATGTCTATTACTACAGCATAAATCTCTTGCAATAAAACTTTCCTTTGAAAAGACAAACAATCATTGTTTAAAACAACTATTGGCGCTTTCTCAACGCTCAATAAACATGTCTTAAGCTCCGAATTAATCAACTTACGGATCTCCTCTACTACAACAAATAGTTCTTGTAACTGTACATGCAAGGGGGGGGATTCTTGAATAACACTGTTAAAAAATGAAGCTTCCATGGTATCAGCAGAATCAAATGACTCTAAAAGGCGAGCGTTAGGTTCAGTTTGTGGAGGCAGATCTTGAGCCTTTTCTGGATTTGGAGGGGGTAAAGCGGGTGTAACCAATGCATTTACTGAGGCAGATGGGCCCACTGGAGTTATTATAGACTCTATATGATTCTTAACTTGCTTTTTTGAAGAGAGGCCAAAAATTTTAGCAAGCCCATCCAAAATAGCATTGACGATTTGCATAATAATGGCCTTAATACTATTTAAAAAGCCTTCATTATTCGTATTTTGCTTGGCAGACTCTTTGGGCGTGGATACCAGTGAAGGAGTAGATCTATTTTGAACCGATGTAGCAATAGTATTGTGTGTCATAAACATCCCTAAGATCGATTATTTTATCACCGAAAAGAACATGCCTGCTTACAAGCGGCTGAAAGGGATAAAAATAATTCCAGATAAAAAAACCTATATCTTAGTGAATGGTATCACAATTTAATATTTAAAAATGCATAAATTTTAAGAAATGATGAAGAAAGCCCTTTTAGAAGAGAGCTAATATATACACAAACAAGTTCAAGAATTGTTTGTGTATAATGTACTCATGTTATGCTGAGACTTTCTCTACTAGGCCGATAATGCTCCACTCTTTATTTAGTTTTTCACTAAAAGCTTTATCTCTTAATGATTTAGGTAAATAATCTTCAATATGTTCTCTCAACTTGCTATAATAAGTTGGGCTTCTAAATCTGTGGTCTATTATTCCAGCATTTGGATGTGATTCTAAATAAGTAACCCTTTTTTTACATCTTTCCAGACCTTTACTATCAATTGCAGGAACTGGGTCTCTCAAAGCTTTTACTCTACAATGCTCTACCTTTGCACAGGTCTCTGGGTAAATATAAGCACCTGGTGCAATAGCTACAACGCGAATGCGTTTTCTTAAAGCTTTATCATAGTTAAGTAATGCATTTCTTACATGAATTGCCCCTTGACTATGACAAATCATAAGAAACTGAGCACTATTACCCTTATTTTTTTCAAAAAATGCATTCCACATCTTGTGTAATTCACCTACAGGCTCTGTAGCATTATACATTAAGCCTTGCCTGCACTCTAAAAGGTCTGCAATTTTTCCATGCGTTGCATTATAAACACCGTGCACATTATAACCATTGGCCATTCTTGAAAGATACTGCGCACTACTTTTAGCACCCTCTTCAGGGTTCCAAACACCATTGATAAATCCAATTTGATATTCCGATTCTTCAAAACACTCCAGATCATAAATTTTAGATGGTTTATTATTTGAACAATATTTTTCAAAAGACTTCATCATCACATCTGGCAAAGACCATTGAGTTTGCCAATCCAGATCATTTTGCCATGCCTTTCGATATTTCTGGCGATTCAGCGTATCAAATATCTCAAAGTAAACACCCCTTTGATCCTCATCAAATACCTTTTTAATGACATCATGGTCAATACATTCAATACAGCCCAAATCCATTCTCATGATCGTAGTTGGCAAAAGCTCTTTATAATGATTGTCTGTAAATGCTTTTATGCGCTCTGGTGTTAAAGAAATGATATTTATAACATCACTACCCAAAATTTCTGGCTCAAACTTCTGAAAATCTATCTCTGTTGGATGTGTATTAAAATATGCCTGAACAAAATTGATTTTTTGAGAATCGGTAAAATGCATACGTAACTTAGGATGAAATGCTTCTAGGCACTCTGCGCTTAAACTTTCAAAGGCTTCAGACTTCAATAAAGAAAGAGTCTTTTGAGTAAATGTTGCAATATGTTTTGGCAAAATTTCACAAAGCTCTCCATTAATTAACCTCTTTTGAAAAATAGAAGAATATCTATCTAAATTACCAAATCCGCATACTTCAAAATAAGCACCCTTTTGCGCTTTAGATAAATTCCTTACATATATTGGATTAAGCACCTCTAAAACCGTACTAGCAGCAAGTCTTATTTTATCTGCGGAAACCTTTTTCATTTGCTCAAAAGTTAAAGACTGGATATTTCTTTCAGAAAGGTAAGGAAAATACTCTTCCATTTCTCGATATCCTTGGAAAACCAAAAGAATATACTTACAAATTAGGTCATACCAAGCATCATTTTTTTGAAAGATAAAGTAGGGAAGATTTCTGGGAGAATTCTCACTTGCTGAAACTGATGACATTTGAATCCTAAATAATTTTTATTATTAATTTGTATCATTATTATACAAAAACAATATTAATTGATTATTCAGAACAAATTAATATGACATAAAGATATGTAATTACGTAAGGAGTCTAATCAAGAGTTTGCTGTCCACTCTTTCAAATAGAGCAGATCTAAAGAGCCGTCCAGGCTAAAGCACTTTTTTTCAAATTGCACTTTTGCAAGGCGCAGCATCTGTAAAATATCTGGCCCAAGCTCACTCCAAAGAGATGAATTTAAGCCAATGGCTTCTAATTTAGATTTTATTGGCTCGATACAAGGCGTAACTATGTGTTCAACCTCTTGCAAAAGAGAGATTGCATCAACTAATGGCAAAACCTTAGCAGAGGTACTAATTTCTACTTCCCCCCCTGTTTTTTTGCCTATTGCGATATAAGCACCGCCCATTCTTGCATCGATAAGAGATGCAAACATCCCATCCTCTTTAGGAATCAATGCTTCCAAGCCACAAACACCTATCAAAGGGATTTGAAGGGCATATGAGAGCGTTTTTGCAACCATTGCCCCCACTCGCAGGCCTGTATAGGAGCCAGGACCTCTTCCAACAACGATAGCTTGCAATTCTTTTGCAGAAAGCAAAACATCCCTCAAACCTTGATGAATGATTGATACTAAATATTGTGATGCCGGCTGCCCAAGGGAGAGTTCTTTTTTAAAAAGAACATTATCACCCTCACAAATGGCTACAATACCCCGCTCACAACTTGTATCAATAAGAAGTGTGCGCATCACAACATCTCAATTTTTTTGGGCAAAATAAGACTCTCTAGTGTGCGCAAGAAAAATCGATCTGTCATACCGGCTATATAATCTACAACCATCTGTACAGGACTTGTAGAGGCAAGATAAGATTCTGTTTTATGAAGCAAATATTGGGAAAAAAGAAGACTTGCTTCTTTTTTCTCCGTAAAGTTTTGCAGTATTTCTTCAAAAAGAAAACTATAAGCTCTCTTAATGCGTTTTGACTCTACTTTTAGTTTGGGATGATTGTAAATCCTTTCAAAATTAAATTTCCGCATGATCTTTAATGCATCATAAACCTCATCAGAAATAACGATTTCATCTTTACCATAACTCATGCACTGTACATCTTTAGCAACAACATGTAAAATCTCTCGATTTGTATTACCAAGGCAAGTTTTAGGGATCTCTTGCCGCTCAATTAAGCCCAAGCGATGCGCATCTTCCAAGTCTCTTCCAATATAACTAATTTTATCACAAAGCTTTACAAGACACCCTTCCAAAGTCATTGGCCAAATATTTTGAGAAGGATCTTTTTTTCTTTGTTCTAGCTCATTAAAGTGATCAGGCCAGGTTTTGATAGGCACAGGCTTAAGCCTTGAGGCAACAAGTCCTCCTGAATGGCATAAAAAACCATCATATACAGCAAGGCCTAGGTTGAGAGGCTCAATTTCTCTCAGAAGGCGGCAAGAATGCTCATTATGAACAAAAAAACCGTTTCCAGCTGCAAAGGAAAGCTCACTTAAATACCCCTCACCTTCGTGACCAAATGGAGGATGCCCTACATCGTGTCCAAGAGCTATTACCTCCACAAGCTCCTCATTTAAGTGTAGCCTTTTGGCAACGCCCCTTGCAAAATTACTAACAAGTTGAACGTGTAACGAACGGTGAGTAATGTGATCATCTGCTACAAGATAGACGACTTGCGTCTTGTCAATGTAGCGTGAATAAGCTTTTGAGTTAACAAGGCGGTCTACATCTCTTTGATAGGGCAATCTATGATCTTCTTCTTCTTTAAGGTAGCGACTATGGTCTCTTGAAAACGCCGCTTTTTCAAAAAAAGTCTGTTCTTCGACTCTCAAGGCATCTTCCTTATAAGAGGAAAGAACTCTATTTTGCTCATCTTTTTGCATCATTACACAACAGCTAGATTGAATATTTTAATGGGGATATGCTAGACTGTTGTTCTTTTTAGAGTCAAATTGTATCTGTTTTTATATAAGGATTTATTTTGGACAATCAACTACCAGACGACGAAAATTCTATGGATATAAGCAGTTTAGAAGAAGCTGTTCTCGATGCCATTGAAGAGACACATCAACATGGATCAAAATCTTCTCTTCCTCCAAACAAGCTTTATGTCGTATCTCTCAGTAAACGCCCCTTTTTTCCAGGGATGGCAGCTCCCATCGTCATAGAACCTGGCCCCTATTACGAAGTCTTAAAACTTGTAGCTAATTCAGAGCATAAATACATAGGACTGATGCTCACAAAAAAAGAAGACATAAGTGCCTTTAACCTCACTTTTGATGACCTTCACAAAGTAGGTGTAGTGGCAAGAATTTTACGTATCATCCCTATGGAGCAGGGAGGCGCTCAGGTTATTGTCAACGTTGAAAAGCGCTTTACTGTAGCAAAACCTGTCAAAAAATCTAAATATCTCATGGCAGTACCCATCTACCATGAAGACAAAGCTGTAAGCTCGGAAGAGCTTAAAGCCTACAGTATCAGTATTGTTACAACCATTAAAGAACTTTTAAAATTAAACCCTCTCTTTAAAGAAGAGCTTCAAATATTTCTTGGACACTCTGATTTTACAGAACCTGGAAAGCTTGCAGACTTTGCAGTGGCCCTAACTACTGCAAGTAGAGAAGAGTTACAGGACGTGCTTGAAACTTTCGATGTAGAAAAACGCATCGATAAAGCACTTCTTTTACTCAAAAAAGAGCTAGACTTAAGTAGACTACAAAATAGCATCAATCAAAAAATTGAAGGGATGATCTCTAAAACACAAAAAGAGTTCTTTTTAAGAGAGCAGCTCAAAACAATCAAAAAAGAACTTGGCATTGAGAAAGACGATAAAGCATGTGACTTAGAGAAATTTGAAGAGCGCCTTAAAGTAAGAACCATTCCTCCAGATGTTCTTAAAACCATCAAAGAGGAAATGGAAAAGCTCAATGCTTTAGAAACCATCTCTCCTGAATACTCTGTCTGCAGGAACTATTTAGACTGGCTTACAATAGTGCCTTGGGGCGTTTTTAGCAAAGAATGCCACGACTTAAAAAAAGCAGAACATATCCTTGCAGAAGATCATTATGGCTTAGAAGATATTAAAGAGCGTATATTAGAGTTTATCAGCGTAGGAAAACTCTCTGGCGGCGTTAAAGGAAGCATCATTTGTTTAGTCGGACCTCCAGGTGTTGGTAAGACAAGCATTGGAAAAAGCATTGCAAGAGCACTGGATAGAAAATTTTATAGATTTTCTGTTGGTGGAATGCGTGATGAAGCTGAAATCAAGGGTCACAGAAGAACCTATATAGGTGCCATGCCTGGTAAACTCATTCAAGCGCTCAAGTTCACAGAGACATCCAATCCTGTCATCATGCTCGACGAAGTCGACAAAATAGGCTCGAGCTACCAAGGAGATCCTGCTTCTGCTCTTTTAGAAGTTTTAGATCCAGAACAAAACAAAGAGTTTTTAGACCACTATCTAGACGTACGCTGTGATCTTTCCAATGTATTATTTATCGTTACAGCAAACGTGCTAGATACAATACCAGAGCCCTTAAAAGACCGTATGGATATACTACGCCTTTCTGGATACATACTCGAAGAAAAAATCCAAATTGCCAACCGCTATCTCATCCCAAGAAATAGAAAAAGCATGGGGCTAAAGGCAAATCAGGTGTCTTTTACAAAGGAAGCAACAGCTGCAATCATCAATGGTTATGCAAGAGAAGCGGGCGTTAGAAGCCTCGAAAATTACATTAAAAAAATCTTGCGAAAAGTAGCCCTTAAAATTGTACGTCAAGAAGAAGACAAAAAAGAAAAAGAGCTCTATAAGCTAACTCCCGACAATTTAGCAAAATACATAGGCAAGCCTGTATTCACATCGGATCGCTTCTATAAAACAAACCCCGTTGGCGTATGCAACGGTCTTGCATGGACATCTATGGGAGGAGCAACTCTTTATATTGAAGCTATATGTGTTCCCTCAGATAAAACGGAGATGAAGCTTACTGGACAAGCAGGTGATGTCATGAAGGAGTCTTCACAAATTGCTTGGAGCTACCTTTTTAGCAAATCAGAAAAATATGCACCTGGCACTGCTTTTTTCAAAAAAACCTCCGTACACATCCATATTCCAGAAGGTGCAACTCCAAAAGATGGGCCTTCTGCAGGTGTTACCATGGTTACAGCGCTTCTCTCACTATTGCGTCAAGAGCCTGTTACCGAAGAGCTTGGTATGACAGGTGAAATCACGCTTACGGGAAAGGTGTTGCCAGTTGGTGGAATCAAAGAAAAATTAATCGCAGCAAGAAGATCTCGCCTCAAAACCCTTATTTTTCCAAAAGAAAACCTAAGAGACTACGAAGAGCTTCCCGATTACATCAAACGCGATATTAAAGTACATTTTGTTGAAGAATATGATGAAGTCTTTGCTCTGGCCTTTACAGCAAAGAAAAAAAAGTATAAAAATGTTTTATGACAAAAGAAAATCTAACACCTTTTCGTGATACTTTTACAGCGTTCTTTCGCACTAAATTGATTGACCCTGCAATTATTGAAGCAAAAGTTCAAGAACTGCGCGCGCAAAAAAAAACTATTGGCACGCTCAATGGCTCTTTTGACCTACTGCATGCAGGTCACCTGCAAATTATCTATGAAGCATCCACTGTTGCAGATGTTCTCATTGTTGCTCTCAATACAGATAGCTCCATCAAAAAATACAAAAGCTCTCATAGACCCATTATCCCTCTTGATTATAGACTTCAGATGATGAGCGCTCTACAATTTGTTGATTATGTCACATGGTTTGATGAAACAGATCCAAGAGCTCTTCTTAAAAAAATCCGCCCAGATATCCATGTCAATGGGGCTGACTGGGGAAAAGATTGTATTGAAGCAGAAACTGTAGCTTCCTTTGGAGGCAAAATACATATCGTCCAACTTGTTCCAGGACTTTCCACCTCTATTATCCTTAAAAAAATCAGAGCATCATGCGATTAATTGGCCCTCTTGAAACTTTAGAACATGCAGAAAAATTCTCTTCATTTCTTCAAAGAGAAAATATCGCAAATGAGATAGAAAAAAATAGTGAACAAGAAAAGTTTCTAATTTGGGTACACAATGAGGACCAAGTAGACGTTGCAAAAAAATGGCATCAAGAATTTACCACTAACCCAAAAAATACTTTCTTTGATCCACCAGAACAGCTTGTTGTTACCAACACAGATCCTCTTCTCATAAAAAAACAACCCCCAATCAAAAGACAGTTTGCAACGCCGCTCACAACACTACTCATCGTGCTTTCTGCTTTTATTTTCCTCTATGAAGAATGGACAACACCTACTCCTCCCAAAGAGATAGAAAAGCAACTTTTTCCTATGGCCTATGCCCCCCCTATCATGAAAGATCTACTTTATGATTATCCCAAAGCCTATGAAATCGGCGATGAAATTACTAAGCTCTATACTCCAGAAGAGATCCAAAGCAAAAAAACAACAGATCCTAAATTGCAAGAACTAATAAAACAATTCCAAACAACACCTTATTGGAAAGGCCTCTATGATGAATTTATTATAAGTTCTCAGCAAAAAGAAATAAGTCTTGCCTATCATGGCCCTTGGTTTGAAAAAATTCAACAAGGCGAATGGTGGCGCGCCTTTACCCCCTGTTTATTACATGGCAATTTACTCCATATTCTATTCAATGTAATGTGGATTGTTATACTGGGCTATCAAATAGAAAAAAAAATCAATGCCATTAAAACAGGCATTTTTATTCTCCTTTCGGGAATATTTTCAAATACATGTGAATATTTTATAAGCGGCCCAAATTTCTTAGGTCTTTCTGGCATTGTATGTGCTATGGCAGGATTTATCTGGATGCGAAGAAAAAAAGCTCCCTGGGAAGGCTATCTGTTACACTCCTCTACCTTTCTTTTTCTTGCCATCTATGTGCTTGGAATGTTTAGTTTAGAGCTTGTCTCTTTCTTTCTACAATTATTTGGAAAATCCTCCATCTCTCCAGGGATTGCCAATACTGCTCATATCACAGGCGGACTTTTTGGCATGTTTCTTGGATCCTTTAAGTTTTTTGCAAAACATATTCCCCATCGCAATCATCAATTATAAAATTTTAAGTTGACATAAGTAAAATAATTTCTATACAATGAATAAAACTTGTAAGGGAAAACACTTATGCGCTCATCTAACAAAGAAACTACTTTTTTAAGCCTTAAGCAAAGCAACCCCCTTTCTGTATCCGAGCTTAATGAAATATTAAAAAACATTTTATATCTCAAGACATTCTGTGCTCTTAACTGTTCTTGGATAAATGATGAACATATCTCTCTTTTAAAAGGTTTGATTTATCTCAAAAAAGTAGATTTGTTTGGATGCGACTCGATCACAGACACAAGCCTTTATCACCTAAAAGGTTTAAATATTCGAAAATTAGACCTGTCTGGGTGTAAAAATATTACAGACGATGCACTTATCGCACTTAGCAGTCTACCCCTTCGCTATCTTACTCTTACAAATTGTAAACAAATTACAAACAAGGGTCTTTATCATCTAAGACACATTCCTTTTAGACAGCTCTCTTTAACGGGATGCGAAGAAATCAGTGATGAGGGTATTGCTTATCTAAAAACAGAACATCTGCATGAATTACATCTTAGCGGATGCAAGAAAATCACCAACCAAACACTCTTTCACCTAAGAAATGCCATAAACCTTCAAAAGCTCAATTGTGCAGAATGTCGCCATCTGTCCAATGAAGGCCTTATTTACTTAAAACAATTCAACAAACTAACGCATCTTACTCTTACAAAATGTGATCGCATCTCCGATAATGGCTTAGAACACCTCAAAAACTTGCCCCTAGAGCATTTATCACTAATCGAATGCCATACGATTACTTTTCAAGGCCTCTCTCATTTACACACAATTCCTTTTATCTCCCTAAATTTATCAGGCTGTCCAGAAGTTACAGACGTTGCCCTTCTACCGCTCAATGCAGCACGCCTTGAACAACTCCACCTTATTGGCTGTACTCATGTTACAGAAGCAAGCCTTGAAAAATTTAGAGAAAAAAATGTCCGCATCACTATGGACATTCATTAGACAAGATCCATAAAATCGGCTACAATGGCGAACCTCTTCATTTTTGCAAAGTCCATATTCAAAAACTACAAACCAGCAAAAAAGATTGAAAAGTTGCCAGAAGATCCCTAAGATTGAGCAATTTAAACCCAAAACTCAGGTTATTATGAGCGTTCGTGATTTAATCATCCTTGGATCTTCTAGTCAGCAACCAACACGCTTTCGCAATCATGGAGCTTACCTTGTCCGCTGGAACGATGAAGGGTTTCTTTTTGACCCAGGAGAAGGTACGCAGCGTCAATTTATTTTTGCAAACGTAGCACCTCCTGTTGTCAATCGCATTTTTATCTCCCATTTTCATGGCGATCATTGCTTGGGTCTTGGCTCTATGCTCATGCGTTTAAACCTAGATAAGGTCACTCATCCTATCCACTGTTACTATCCAGAGAGTGGAAAAAAATATTTCGATAGACTTCGCTATGGCACCATCTATCATGAAACCATCCACGTCATAGAACATCCTGTGTCCTCACCTGGGCTTGTACACGATGATGGCAACTTCAAAATAGAGGCTGCATTTTTGCAGCATGGTACTGACAATATTGGCTGGCGTATCACCGAAAAAGACACACGTAAATTTTCAGAAGAAGCTTTAAAAGAACAAGGCGTCTTTGGACCTAATATCAAGCAATTAGAAGCAAAAGGCCATCTAGAAATTGCTGGAAAAACAGTCCATATAGACGATGTCAGTCATATACGACCTGGTGACTCCATCGCAGTGGTCATTGATACCCGTTATTGCAAAAATGCAATTGAAATTGCAAAAAACGCAAAAATCCTTCTCTGTGAAAGCACCTATCTAGAAGAGCATAAAGAACTTGCGCATAAACACTTCCATCTAACCGCAAAGGAAGCAGCTCAAATAGCAAAAGAAGCACATGTCAACAAGCTTATCCTCACCCACTTTTCAGCGCGTTATCAATCACTAGAAGGCTTTTTAAATGAAGCAAGGGCTATCTTCCCAAACAGCGATGTTGCAAAAGATTTAAAAGTCTTCCTCTTCCCCAAAACTTAAAAAAGTTCTTTAGGCTCTGGGGTGCGCTTTATCATAAACGCTTTTTTTAAGATTTGTTGACACGTGAGTATAAATGGTTGTTGTTGCAAGAGAGCTGTGACCCAAAAGCGTTTGTATAGTTTTCAAGTCCATACCATTTTCTAACCAATGTGTTGCTATTGTATGGCGTATTGTGTGAGGTGTGATGGTGCCTACAAGCCCGCTTGCAATAAGGTACTTTGCAAATTTACGATCTACAGAACGCGTTGTAAGCCTTTTTCCGAGTCTATTTAAAAATACAGCTTTTGCATCGCTCTCTTCTAAATGTCCATCTATGTTTTTATTCCTCTCTGGATGTTTAAGGTAGTTTAGAATCCACTCTGCAGCGTTTTTTGTGATAGGAATCACTCTTTCTTTTTTTCCTTTTCCCTTCAAGCGCACAAGTAAATTTTGTGCATCAAAGTCCTCCCGGTTTAGTGCAACAAGTTCACTCACCCTAAGGCCAGAGCTATAAAAAAGTTCCATCATACATCTGTCTCGAAACCCTAAATATTCACTCAAATTAGGCTGTTCAAAGAGCCTTTCTACTTGATCATACGAGAGAAATAAAGGTATGCGCTTGTCCAGTCTTGGACTATCTATTTCCTCCATAGGGTTTTCTTCGATATACTTTTCTTTAAATGCATATTTAAAAAAAGTACGCAGCGAAGATATGCGCCGAACAACTGTCCTCTTGTTAGCGCTTGCTTCTACTAAACTTGCAAGAAATGAGCGCAAAACTCTTTTATTAATCTTCTTAAAATCAACACGATCTAAAGTCTTATCACGTATTTCATAAGAATGATCATAACGAATCTTTTCAGATTGCAGCTCTTTTGCCTCTAAGTAGTCTTTTAAAGAGTTGAGGTCGATTGCATAATTTCTAATCGTATGTATTGACCCATTTTTTACGACTTGCAAATATTCTAAAAATTTATACGCTGCCTGAATAAACATCCTTGAATCTCTCTCATTTTTATGGTATCCTTGCCCCCACTTCAATATTAACAAGTGTTTTAATTTATGATTACTCTCAACAGCATCTCCAAAAAATTTGCAAATCGCACCCTCTTTGATAACGTAACCATCACCTTTAGCGACGGCAATCGTTATGGCCTCACAGGACCAAATGGAGCTGGTAAGTCAACACTTCTTAAAATTATTATGGGTCTTGAAAGTGCAAGCGGTGGAACTGTGACACTACCTGCACGCGTTGGTATTCTCAAGCAAAACATAGAAGATTTCAAGGATATTTCTGTAATTGATGTTGTTATGATGGGTAACCAAAGACTTTGGAAAGCCTTTAAAGAAAGAGATAATTTATATGAAGCTGAAATGACAGATGCTGTTGGAATGCGCCTTGGTGAACTTGAAGAGATCATTGCTGAAGAAGATGGCTATTCTGCAGAATCTAACGCGGAAGTACTCCTTACAGGCATGGGAATTAATCTAGAAAAACATGCACTAAAAATGAGCGAAATACCCTCTGACGAACAGTTTAAAGTGCTTCTTTGCCAAGCTCTTTTTGGTGAACCACAAGCCCTACTTCTGGATGAGCCCACAAACCACCTCGACTTAGAATCAATCAGCTGGCTAGAAAAATTTTTACACAACTACAAAGGCGCTCTCATCGTTGTAAGCCACGATCGGCACTTCCTAAATTCTGTAACTACACATATTGCGGATATCGATTATGACACCATCATCATCTATCCTGGCAACTACGACGAAATGGTATGTACAAAAACGCAGGTGCGAGAAAGAGCTGCAGATGATGCTAAATCAAAAGAAAAGAAAATTGCGCAATTGCGTGAGTTTGTCGCTAAATTTGGAGCTGGAACCAGGGCAAGTCAAGTGCAGTCTCGTCTTCGTGAAATCACACGTCTACAACCTCAGGACCTCAAAAAATCTAATATTCAACGCCCCTATATCCGCTTTATTCCGTCTGATAAGGCTTCTGGAAAAATTGTTTTTAACGCCTCCCACCTATCTAAAAGCTATGGTTCCAACCACGTAATTAAAAACTTCTCTTTAGAGGTAGCTAAAGGTGATAAAATTGGTGTCATCGGAGCTAATGGAAGAGGAAAGTCTACGCTACTAAAAATGCTTGTCGGCGCATTGACACCAGACAGCGGAACTGTTGCCTTAGGACATCAAGCACAAATTTGCTACTTTCCACAAGAGCACTCTGATCTTATCGACAAAAAAGTTCTTATCACAAGCTTTGACTGGCTTCGTGAGCGAAAAAAGGGCATCTACGACCAAGACATTCGCTCAGCTATGGGAAAACTTCTCTTTGGTGGAGAAGATGCCTTTAAAAATGTATCTACCCTCTCTGGTGGGGAAACAGCAAGGCTTATCTTAGCTGGAATGATGCTCTCTGATCATAATACAATTGTTTTAGATGAGCCAAACAACCACCTGGACCTAGAGGCTGTCTCTGCACTTGCTTGGGGCCTAGAAGAATATAAGGGAACTGTTGTTGTAGCAAGTCACGACCGTGATCTTATTGGAACTGTTGCAACAAAAATTGTAGCCTTTGAAAATGATGGCATTCATGTTTTTGATGGACCTTTGGAAGAATATATGGCCAAAAAATGAGAGCTATGCCATAAAGAAAAATAAGTAAAAAAAATATTTTTCTTCATAAGGAGACTCTCATGAGCGATGTAACCCCTAGTTCACCAGATAATACCCCTCAACCCGTCTATACGCCTCCCTCCGCCACCTCTCCCAATTCGTCAAAAGTAACTTATAAGGTTCCAACAAAAGCTCCCCCTAACTTATCCCCTCAAGAGCAAACTACATTCAAAGCTCTCATGAAAATGGCCCTAGAAGCAGGACAAAGTGATGCAAATAATACTGATGTAAAGAACAAGGCCGAAGTACTCAAACATGCTATGGAAGAAGTAATCAACCATGCAGTTCATGAAGGACATATTGCAGAAGGCCCAGTTACTCAAGAAGTTGCCAACGCAGCATACCTAGAACTAAATAATTTGCCAGCTTAGCATATACACAAACAAGTTGAAGAATTGTACACAAACAATTCTTCAACTTGTTTGTGTATGCAAGAGTCTAATAAAAAATGGGAGGATTTTAAGCCGGATTCTGTAAAGTTGTACTTTAATTTAAAGCACAACCGGTCAGTCATTCGTCTAGGAGATACATCACTGCATCCCTCAAGCGACCTTGCCAAGGCATACTACGAAGAGTAGTTCTTTATCGCCCCTGTTTGGCCTTGCTTCGGATAGGGTTTATAACTTTAAAACCAGAAGTTACCCTCTGGTGGCTCAAACTCATAAAGCGAGCATTTTCAGCCTATCTGCTCATTAATAATAAACAGCGGTATGTTTTCTGTTATACTTTCCGTAGCCTTACGACCCCCAGCATTTCACTGGTATCCTCTTCTTCGAAGTCCGGACTTTCCTCTCTCCAAGCAAAACTTGGACAGCGACTAGACCCTCTCCTCCCAGAAACTTTACGCAGATGCTCTGCGTCTTCTCTTTTTAGTTGCAACAGTTGTATCTTCAACCATCTCACTATCTAGCCAATAGTGCAGGCGCGAGCAATGTTCACAAAAAACTGGACGCTCACCCCTTCTAACAAGGTTTTCATGCTGAGCAGTCAAAACAATGTGGCAACCACTGCATGTCCTATTTTCGATAGGAACCACAACTCTATCTTTTTTATTGCGAATAAGCCTTTCATACACTTTAAAAAGGTCTTCAGGAGCTCTTTCTTTAAGAACATCACGCTCTTTTTGAAGCCCTTGCCCCTCTTTATTAATTAAAGCAATACTCTCATTAATTTCTTTTTCTAAGGCCTTGCTACTTACATCCGTTGACTTCAAGCTCTCTTGAATCTGCTTCAACACTTCTTCTTCTTGAATTAAACGATCTGTTAAATCACTTAGTTGCTGCTCTTGTTGGGTGCGCTCTCTTTCTGCGGCCGTAATTTCATGGCTTACAGCACTAAATTCCTCTACTTTTTTCAAAGAATTTTGCTTTGTTTCAAGGCGCTCGATTTTTGCATTAGCTTCAGCAATTAAAGACTCTGCAACCCGAATCTCTTTTTTAATTTCTAAAACTTCTTTTTCTTTTAGCTCGGACTGCTGTAAAAAGTCTGCTTTGATAGCATTGATATGCTCTAATTCCTTCTGGCGTTCTTTTTTAACACGCATCAGACGGATCATTTTCATATCTAATTCTTGAATCTCCAGTATTACTTTGAGGGATTCTTGCATTTGTTGGTCCTTATAAGTATAGATCTGTAAATTAAGTTGAAAGATTACCCATTTCTTCGATAATTCTCAAGAAAAAATAAGCTCTCTAGTGTATACATATTACCTAATGTTTTTAAAATGAAATTTTTATGGTTCTTGTTTTAGGTATTGAAAGCACATGTGATGAAACTGCGGCTGCAGTTGTCGAAGATAGCGTGCATATCCTCTCTAATGAAATTGCAACACAAGAAGACCTCCATGCACTTTATGGCGGTGTTATTCCTGAACTTGCCTGTAGACGACATATTGACACTCTCATACCCATCATCCAAAAAGCCCTGACACAAGCAAAATGCACGCTTCAAGATATTGACCTAATCTCTGTTGCTAAGGGACCTGGATTAATTGGAGCATTACTTCTTGGAGTAAGCGCTGCAAAAAGTCTAAGCCTGGCCCTTAACATCCCCTTTATCGGTGTAAATCATGTAGAAGCACACCTTTATGCAGCCTACATGACAAGAATAAGCGAAGTCCTATTTCCTGCCTTAGGCCTTGTTATATCAGGGGGGCATACCTTTCTTATTCAAATTCAAGAGATTGGAAAATATACACTCATTGGTCAAACAGTAGATGATGCAATTGGTGAAGCGTTCGATAAAGTTGCAGCTATGCTCCGTCTTCCTTACCCAGGAGGCCCTGTTGTTGAACTTTTGGCTAAAACTGGCAATGAAAATGCCTATTCTTTTAAAGCAGGCTCTGTCAAAGGTAAACCCTTTGATTTTTCCTTTAGCGGACTCAAAACAAACGTTCTTTATGCCATCAAAGGACAAGGAGCCAAAAAAGATAGCCCACTTATCATTCAAGAATCTGACAAAAAAAATATCGCTGCCTCTTTTCAAAAATCAGCTCTCACAGACATCGTATCAAAATCTCTTCTTGCCGCTAAGACATTTAATTGCAAATGCTTACTCGTTGGCGGCGGCGTTAGCAATAATAACTATTTAAAAATGTTATTTACAAAAGAAAATAGAGATAATATCCCTCTATTTTTTCCAGAAAAAGCACTTAGCCTAGATAACGCCGCAATGATTGCAGGCCTTGGTTATCATCTTTACTCAAAGGGCAAACCTGCAGACTCCCTTGACCTGGAAGCTCTGACAAGAATACCTATCTAACTTTTTACTTGACTAAGATTCAAAATCGGCGCAAATAGTTGAGAATATACACAATTTGACACTTGGGAGGTATGTCATGGTAATCAATAAGAAAACAACTGCTCCTACTGGAAAAAGCAGTGCGGGAAGTAGCGCTCTTTTAGAAAAAGCTTTTGAGCCTACAGGCACATGTGGAGCTCCTTCCGGAAAGCAATGCATTACTAAAGTTATCATCGATTATGATGTTGGATTTGGAAATTCCCTCTACATTCGTGGTCAAGGAGCAGGTCTTACGTGGGAAAAAGGTGTTCAACTTAAAAACGTAAAGGCAAACGAATGGATTTGGGAAACTTGTGCTACCTGCACAGTTGCTGAATTTAAAATACTTATTAATGATCGTCAATATGAAACAGGACCCAACCATAGTATTAAATGTGGATCAACAACCCAATACAGTCCCAGATTTTAATTCAACACTCGCAAAAGCCCTTATAAAGGCCTCTTTAGAACTACACAAAAGCTCTAAAAAGCCCAGCGCTTTAGTTGGTTTTGATGGTTTTACTGACGACGTTGTTGCAGCAGTTGCTACACGAGAAAGTCCGAGCGAATATACTCGCATAGAAAAAATTTCTGACTTTGGACAGCGCATCATCGGATCTGCGGGAGTAAGTTGCAACATCGAATTCGTACCTCTAATGCGAAAAATTGGTGGTAATGCACCCATCCTTGCCAATGCTCTTTTAGAAAGCGGACATACTGTTTCATTCATCGGTGCCATTGGCAAAGAGGGTGCTATAGAGCCTTTATTTCATGAAATGGCAAGGCGTTGTAAAAGAGTTATTTCACTTGCAGCAAGCAGTCACTCCGACGCTGTAGAATTTAATGATGGCAAAGTTATCCTTGGAAAGCATGAATCTCTCATTCATGTCAATTATGAAACCTTATTGGAGCATGTTCACAAGACAGAACTCATCCAGCTTCTAGATAAGGCAGACCTCTTTGTCAGTGCAAACTGGACCATGCTACCTCTAATGAATACAATCTGGGAAAAACTACAAGAAGATATTCTTCCCTTTCTCTCCAAAAGAACAGAAGGTAATTCTCGTCATCTATTTATAGACCTTGCAGACCCTGCAAAACGCTTAAATTCAGATTTAAAAAAAGCACTTAGCTTACTCAGTCATTGGCCTTCTTCTCACTCGGTCATCCTAGGGCTTAATACTTCAGAATCTGTGCATGTAGCATCCATTCTTAACATTCATGCCACTTGTTCTACGCCAAAAGAAACATTAATAACAGCTGATACTTTAAGAAAACGTCTATCTTTACATGGTATACTCATTCACACCAAGCAGTTTGCAGTCATTTCAACAGAAAAAGAGAGTGCTACTCTAGCAAGTCCATTTTGCAAAAAACCTTTAATTACGACAGGGGCTGGTGACAATTTTAATGCTGGATTTTGCAGCGGCCTTCTCTACCAACTACCTCTCAAAGAATGCTTAGGTCTTGCTATTGCAACAGCCGGATTCTACATCAGAAACGGTAAAAGCCCAACAACAGAAGAGCTCATCACCTTTCTGAGCCATTCCTGACATAAATTTTCCAAGAGAATTGCTTTCTCTACAAAATCATACCCTATTAAATTAGGAAATTGGTAGACTTAAGCGACTAAAATGTTAGGAGCTTTACGTAGATGACCCCGTCCAATTTTCTTGATCACTACCTAAAAAATACTAAAGAACATGACCGAACAAAAGCTGCAATCGCTTATCTTGCGGCCCTAGACCACATAGAGTCCTCTTCTCCACTCATCTCTCACCAGATCATACAAGAGTTAAAAGACCAGCGCTCTTATTTAAAACTCATTGCCTCAGAAAATTTCTCTTCTCTTGCCGTGCAACTTGCCATGGGAAATTTACTCACCGACAAATACGCCGAGGGCTACACACATCACAGATTTTATGCAGGTTGCGCAAATGTCGATGCTATTGAAGATGAAGCTATCTCTCAGGTAAAAACTCTTTTCAATTGCGAACACGCCTACGTACAGCCACATTCTGGGGCAGATGCCAACTTGATTGCGTTTTGGGCCATACTTATCGAAAGAATACAAAATAAAGAGATTAAAAAGCTCTCCAAAAAGAACCTCGATGAACTTACACCAGAAGAATATGAACAAATAAGACAACTATTAATCAATCAAAAGCTAATGGGCATGAGCTTAAATTCTGGCGGTCACTTGACACATGGTTATAAACACAATATTTCTTCAAAATTCATGCAGGCAATAAGCTATGAAGTTGACCCCAAGACAGAGCTACTTGATTACGCAGCTATAAAAAAACAAGCACTGCAAGAAAAGCCCCTTATCCTGCTTGCAGGCTACTCTGCATATCCACGCAAGATTAATTTTGCTATCATGAGAGAAATTGCAGATGCAGCAGGTGCTGTCCTGATGGCCGATATGGCGCACTTTGCAGGGCTTGTTGCAGGAAAAGCTTTTACTCATGAATTTGATCCCATTCCACATGCACATATCATCACATCAACAACACATAAAACTCTCAGGGGACCACGTGGGGGCATTGTTCTCTCAAATCATGAATTTAGCGAAACTATCAACAAAGGCTGTCCTCTTGTTATGGGAGGGCCTCTTCCACATGTTCTTGCAGCTAAAGCAATTGCCTTTAAAGAAGCCAATCAAGAATCCTACCGCTACTATACAAAAAAGGTGCTTAGCAATGCAGCAACACTTGCAGAAAGTTTGATGGAGCAAGGCATTCGCATTACAACAAATGGCACCGAAAACCACCTTCTTATAGCAGACCTCTCCTCCTTTAATCTAACAGGAAGGCAAGCAGAAAGTGTTCTTCGAGAAGCTCATTTAACCCTAAACCGCAACGCAATTCCCTTTGATCCAAATGGTCCTTGGTATACATCTGGCATACGCATAGGCTCACCTGCCATGACAACACTTGGAATGGGACATGATGAGATGAAAGAAATTGCATCTATCATCGCCTTTGTCCTTAAAAATACAAAGGCCGCAATTCATAATGGCGTTGTAAGTCAAGCAAAGTACACAACTTCTTCAGAGGCAATTAATAAAGCCAAAACACGTGTTCAAGATCTTCTTACTCGATTTCCCGTCTATCCAGAAATCCAGCTATGCTAAAAATTTTAGACTGGAAATGTTAAATTAGAATATGCTATACCTCGCACAACATTTAATTTAGGAAATATTATGACTCTTCCAAATGGACCTGAAGACCACACTTTCAAAACACTTGATGATAAGATCGATCATGCTCTTCTTAGTGCAAGAAGAATTTTTTTCTCCGATGTAGTGGATAATGACACTGCACGCACTACCATTCGCAAACTTTGGTACTTAGAATTAAAAGATCCTGGCAAACCTATCCTATTTATTATCAATTCACCAGGTGGATCTGTTGATGCAGGTTTTGCTATATGGGATCAAATTAAAATGATCACATCACCAGTAACCACATTAGTTACAGGCTTAGCAGCCTCCATGGGCTCTATTCTCAGTCTGTGTGCAGCTCCAAAGCGTCGTTTTGCAACAAAGCATGCCAGAATCATGATTCATCAGCCCATCATTCAAGGGATTATTAAAGGACAGGCAACAGACCTTGAAATCCAGGCTAAAGAAATAAAAAAAACACACGATGCACTCATCAATATGTATGTGAAAGCAACGGGTAAAGATTTCAAGACCATCGAAAAAGCTCTCGATAGAGACACTTGGATGACTCCTGAAGAAGCATTAGCATTTGGACTTCTAGATGGCATCGTCGACTCTTTCAACGACTTGTAAAATTTTATTTTCAAAATACTCTGGAGCCGGCAATGACTTTATATTAGTTGATGATCGCTCCTCTCTTTTTCCAGCAGACGACAAAAATTTTATCAGACAAATATGCCACCGTCAACATGGTATCGGTGCTGATGGTCTCATCCTTTTACAAAACTCTACAAAAGCAAACTTTCGTTTTCGCATTTTTAATGCCGATGGCAGTGAGGCAGAAATGTGTGGTAACGGCGTGCGCTGCTTTGCAAAATTTACTCAAGAACTTGGGTTTAAAAATGATTCATTTATGCTAGAAACAATGCAACGAATACTTCAAGTATCTTTTATCGGATCAAAAGTTGCAGTCGACATGGGCACTGCGACAAATATTCACTGGGATATTAAACTTCAACTAAAAACAGGTGAGAAGCTGTTACATTTTCTAGATACAGGAGTTCCTCATGCTGTATTATTTGTAGAGAGTTTAAATACCTTCGATGTTGTAAATGCAGGAAAAGAAATACGCTTTCACCCTCTTTTTCAACCAAAGGGAACAAATGCAAACTTTGTTGAAATAACAAATCAAAATAAACTTCACATCAGAACTTACGAGCGTGGTGTGGAAGGCGAAACGCTTGCCTGCGGGACAGGAGTTACCGCTGCAGCGCTTACTGCAGCGCATATCTACAATCTTCCAAGCCCAATTAATGTACAAACCCACTCACAAGAAACTCTGACTATCTCATTTAAAAAAGAAAATAATGCTTTTTCACAAGTAATCATGACGGGTAATGCTCAACTCATTTTTCAAGGTAATATCCCTTGCAAATAAGGATTCTTTTTCGATAAACTCTACTTCTTTAGCTCCAAAGAGATGTAACTCATGAAAGACAATTCCAAAACACCACAATGTCCTCTTATTTTGCGCGCACACAGACTTATGGATGCTTTTGCCAAATCTGATGACGAGCGTGACTTCTATCTAGACAGACTAGAGGGCTTTATTATCTATGTAGATTTAATGAAATCAGAGCAAGAGCTTACAGCCCTAAAGGGAGAACTTTCTGAACATAAACAACGCTATGTGATGCTACCAAAGCTTACTTTTTATGAAACAAAAAAAATCATGGAAGGATTTGTTAATGAAAAAGTTTACGATATCGATACCAAAGAAAAACTTCTTGATGTCATTCAATCAAAAGATGCCAGAGACCACTTCTTAGACTTTATCTACGACCACTTAACTGAGTTGGAAAAATGGCAACAATACTATCAAGAACGCTCACGTATCCGCATCATTGAGTGGCTACGTAATAACCAATTCCAGTTTGTCTTCGAGGAGGATTTGGAAATAGAGCGCCCCATGATTGAAAAGCTCAAGCAATTTCTCTTCGACACAAAACCCTCGAAAGAGATTGCTCACGCAAGGGATATTCTTTTAGCCAAAGCTAAGACATATTATTCCACAGAGGCTCTCAACCCAAGACCTAAAAGAGGGCGTCCTCCCAAACAGACTGTCAAAGTAGAAGTGGAACAGCAAATGACAACAGACCTTTACGCAACTGTTGGACCACAAATTAGACCCTTTCTTTACATCCCAGATATTACAAGCACATCTGCAATTACCTTTTCTTCCAAATATGATACTGAAGAAGAATTCCTTGCAAGTCGCAATGCCTCTAAACAGAGTCCTCTTGAGAAGTGGGATAGCCTTTCCAAAAAACTTGCCTCTTTAAAAAGCCTTGGGAACCAACCTCATGCACCGGAGCAAGAGCTTACAGCCTTTTCAAAAATCGATTGGTCAAAAGAAGAAGAAGATGATGATGACCTAGATGAAGAAGATGCTCTTCCATCTGCTTCCACAAAAAAAGCACCTTCAAAAATTGAAAAAGCATCTAGCAAAAAAACAATTTCAGAAAAGCCATCTAAGCCCATACCCCCTCCCAAAGAGGACAAAAAACTTAATAATAAGAAACCCGTGAAGGAGATAAAAAAGAGCACAATAGATAAAAAACCTACACCAAAGATCGCACCTTCAAAAAAACCTCTTGGGAAAACCCTAGAAAAGACAAAAGGAAAGCCTTTGGGAAAACCTCTTAATAAAGCAAAGCCTATCGCTCCATCCAAAAAGCCCGTAATTAAAAAGAAGTAAGTTAAATTGTACGCTCAGCCTCTATTCTCATCTCTTCATACTGCTGAGCAATAAGGTCGGAATGCCCCAGAGCGATCTGCCATTTGAAATGCTCTTCAAAGCTCTTATAAATAGGTAAAAATGTATCTTTTGGAAAGTAGCCTAGCTTAATGCCTTTAGTAATTAACTGCTGTGTTTCTAGAGAATTCAAATATTCCTGCTTCTCAACACTTTCAACGTACTCATCTTTTGTAATTTTCCCCTCGTAAGCTAATTTATTCAACTGAATAAAATGCTCATCACTTGCGGCATTATGTAATTCAAAAATAATTGAAGAGATCTGCTTACCAAGAGTCCACTGCTTAGAAGAATTAAGAATAATTGCTCTTTTTTCTCCAATCCAACAAGCATCACACATATCTTTACCAAGCGGCGCCCAAGCCAGCGTAATACCACCCCTTTTCTCACAATGTTGAATGAATTGATGGCTATCTGGAAAATGAGACAATGTATTTACTGCCTTCTGCAATACAAGAGGCACTTGTTTAAAAGCTCTCTCTTGGAAAACGACTTTATTGTTTTCAATTACTCTGGAATAACAAAATGAATTTGATAATAAAAACAAAACAAAGAATATATAATACATTACAAACACCTAAAATTTAAGCGTCTAATTATCACTCTTTGCTTTAATTAAAAACAAACAAATTCTATATATAAATATCTTTTCTATGATCTATATCGACTATAATTAACGTCAGCTCGATTTTTAACTAGTTTATTGTTAACAACTTAAGCTATTGTTCATTAAAATTTAAAGCTGGTTTTTTGGAATGAAACACGGAGCCACAGAGACACGGAGAGTGCTTTTATACCTAACGATTTGTCTGGTCCAATTCACCCACATAGGTTACAGTTTGATTCACCAACATAGGTAACAGTTTTGTCTTTATGAGAGATAAAAATTCTAATCTTAAAGACATAAACTGATTCACCAACATAGGTAACACTCCTAAAATAAAGGTCATT
>JARLHF010000022.1 GCA_031292375.1 Chlamydiales bacterium | reverse complement strand
ATAATTTTATAAGACAAATCGTTATGTATAAAAGCACTCTCCGTGTCTCTGTGGCTCCGTGTTTCATTTATTTTCGTTAGAGTCATTCCTATTCCTAATATACAACCCAAAAAACCAGCTTTAAATTTTAATGAACAAGAGCTTAAGTTATTAACAATAACCTAGTTAAAAATCGAGCTGACGTTTAATAAAAGAGAGAAGTGATGGCACATATTGAATCTTATCTATGATAAGAGGAGAGGGATAGGTTGCAAGAAAAAGATTTGGATCCTTTAAAGCCAAATCACGCACTAAAATATCATCAAAGGTCACATAGTGATAGTTTTGCAGCACCTGTTGCAGAAGAGTAGATTTACCCGCTTGCCTTGGGCCCGTGACAATAACAACAGGAAATTGGCTTAAAGCATCTTTTAAAGGCTTTTCTAATAATCTATGAACATACATAACCTCATTGCACTCCAATAATCATGCAATTTCAAGATTTAATCTTGAAATTGCATGATTACATGAAATTTATATAATCTTAACAATTATTCCATAGAATGTGCCCTCTTGATTTTACAAAAGACCAATAGAATGAACGGCCTAATAACCATCAATAAATCCACCTACAACATAAATACCGCTGTGCAGCATCTTGGCCCAAAAGATCTACAAGAACATACCATTCTTCGATGGTCCGGACTTATAAAGTTCGCTGCATTAAACCTTATAATAGAAATTTTCAGACTTTATAATTATATTTTTGGAGACCATCTCTGGTACGACAACAATACCGGACGCATGATTGTACACCATTACAATAACTTAAGCGATAACGATCCAAAAGTACTAGATCCCATTCTTATCGGTACAATTTCTCATCTCTATCATCAACTTGGATTTCGAAGTAAAGACACTCACTCTTCTTGCCAGTCCGGCCTTGAAAACCCCCTTAAAATTTGGGATACACGACTTGCTCGCCTTAAAGGAATAGAAAACCCTGCAGAGCAAAACAAAGCGAATCCCAATCTAACCTCTCCAGAGTCTTTAGCTCTCTTTCACCGTTTTAATAAAGATATGTTATCTGAAATATTCAAATTTATCTCTATAACTGGAAGGCAATCTCTAAAACTAAATCGACTCTTCCGCCTAGCAGTTGCGCAAACAGATGAAGCTACAAAAGTTCTTGATCTAAGTGCAAGACCCCTAAAACTTGTAAAAATACCCCTTATCCTTCACCGATTTCCACACATTACAAACATTAGCATCAAACTATCTGGCAGTCCCAAAATAACAGGTTTTTTGGGAAACAATCGCATACAAGGCATGTTCTATACCGACAGTTACTTACACATTATTGCAGACCATTTCAAAAAATCTAGCGGCATAACTATTGACAGGCTAGAAATTGTGCCTAATGGAATTCAAGCAACTGACAAGGGACTTGCCAAACTTGCAGACATGAGTGTCAAAACCCTCAAACTTCAAGAGCATGTTACTCAACTAGCACTTAGTTCTCTTGTTAACCTTGAAGAGCTTGATCTTACAGGCACATACGCTATTGGGCAGGCAAATCGCAAAATTGCAATCGCAACTACCACATTCACAGGCATTCCCACTCTTCGAATACTCAACCTTTCAAAAACATGCATTAACGATATTAATGTAACCCACCTAGCGAACATGCAATCTCTTACCCATCTTGACCTTTCAGAAACAAACATTACGGGAACAGGGTTTGCTCATTTTCAAGCTCCTCTTAAAAATCTTCAACTAACTAAATGCCAGCGCTTAACGCTAGAGGGAATGCAAGCTATTAGCGCACTCGACCTTGAAATGCTCGGGGCATCAGAAACAAAGCTTGCTGATCAACAGATTGAACCTCTCATGCAGATGCTCTCTCTTAGGGTTCTTAAACTGGCAGGAGCACGTATCACTGGCACAGGACTTACACATCTTACAGCCCCTCTTGAGGAGATCGATCTATCAAGTACAGGCATTAATGACAATGCTCTCATCCCCCTTGCAAATACAAATTCTCTTAAAAAAATTAATATAAGCGGATGTCCCAAAGTAACTGACATTGGTGTTGGGCTCTTGGGTCTCTTAAATCTTGATGTACTCAACCTATCAAGGACACAAATCCATGGAGAGGGATTTCAACTCTTCAATCCTATTGGAGCACTAGATATCTCAGACTGTTACAACATTACTAACCGCTCTTTTCTATCTCTTCCACCTATTAAAAATCTCAATACAAGTAGATGTTTCAACTTAAATGATTCAGCTATTTCTTACTTAAGAGCTATGCCAAAACTTAAAATACTCAACATAACTAGTTCTCAAGTAACCCATTTTAGCCTTTTATCAATTGCGACTATGCCTTCTATAAGAAAATTATTTCTTGGCAGCAACATCCCTTCCGAGGTTATTATTTCCTACTTTAGAGGATCATCTCTTGAAGAGGTTAACATCAATGGTAAAAGCTTCTCTCCTTTTTAAATCTGAGTTTTGGATTTAAACGCTCTCCACAGGTAATGGTGGTGGTGGTGGAGGCGTTGTTGGGCCTTGTTTCTTTTGCAAGTCAAGTTCTGCTTTTAACTTGCCCCTCTTTTCTTCTATGTCCCAAGTACCATCAAGGATCTTTTTAACGTCGTCGCTGTCAAGAGTCTCAAATTCAATGAGCATTTTTGCCATCAAATCCACTTGAGCTGTATGTTCATTAATAATGTCTATAGCCCTTTTGTGTGCTGCATCCGTTATGATGCGCACCTGTTCATCAATTGCTTTTGCAGTCTCATCAGAATAATTTTTCTCACTTGTAGACATACCAAGGTATTGGCCACTCTCACCTTTTTTCTCATAAGCAACAAGGCCTAAAACCTCGCTCATGCCCCATTCACACACCATACTTCTAGCAATGTATGTCGCTTGAGTTATATCTTGCTGCGCACCACTAGAGACATCCTTGATAAAGATCTCCTCTGCACACCTGCCGCCCATAATCACTGCTAGCTGATCTAGTAGTTCCTGCTTCCAGTAACTCACGCGATTTTTTCTTGGTAAAAAGTGTGTGGCTCCAAGTGATAAGCCCCTTGGAATAATTGTCACCTTTTCAACAGGATCTGCATGCTTTACAACAAGGCCCACAATTGCATGTCCAGACTCATGATAAGCTGTTGTCTTCTTTTCATTTTCATCCAGCTCTAAACTGCGCCTTTGCTTGCCGTAGCGCACTTTATCAGAAGCTTCGTTTACATCTTGAGCGCCCACTGCAGACTTACCTTTTCTTGCAGCAAGTAAAGCCGCCTCGTTTAAAACGTTTGCAAGGTCTGCACCCGATGAACCAGGTGTTGCTCTTGCAAGCAGCATAAGATCCACTGTAGGGTCAATTTTAATCTTTCTTGCATGAACTTTTAAAATTTCATAGCGTCCTTTAATGTCTGGAAGATCGATAATCACTCGTCTGTCAAAGCGGCCAGGGCGCAAAAGTGCTTTATCCAACACATCAGGACGGTTTGTTGCTGCCATCAGAATAACGCCCTCATTCGTATCAAAACCATCCATCTCTACAAGAAGCTGATTTAGTGTCTGCTCTCGCTCATCATGGCCACCACCAATACCAGCACCTCTATGACGCCCTACAGCATCAATCTCATCCATAAAGATCAAACAAGGAGCATTTTTCTTTGCCTGATCAAACATATCGCGAATACGGCTTGCTCCAACACCTACAAACATTTCAACAAAGTCAGAACCTGAAATAGAAAAGAAAGGACGATCAGCCTCTCCTGCAACTGCCTTTGCAAGTAATGTCTTGCCAGTACCAGGAGCACCCACGCACAATACCCCTTTAGGAATTTTTGCTCCAAGAGCTGTAAATTTTGTAGGGTTTTTCAAAAAGTCTACAATCTCTTGCAATTCCTCTTTTGCCTCGTCAATCCCAGCAACATCTTTAAATGTAACTTTCGTGTTACTCTTGTTTAAAAGCTTGGCAGGCGACTTGCCAAAATTCATAGCACCACCACCCATGCCCTTCATCTGGCGAGAAAATACAAAATAGAGAAGGAACACAACCAATATGACAGGAAGTATCGTAAGAATATAACTTAGATAGTTAGGTGCTGGCTCTTCGCTTTTAAAGGTTTTCTCCAAAACTAGGTTAAGAGGCTGATCAGGCGCTCTAAAGAGTTCTCCTTTGTTGATAGCAAAATTATCCCATTCCTCTTTTGCATCCGCAAACCATCTACCAAACGCTTCACCATCTTGCTTTTCCAAAGCTCTTGTAGAAAACTGTTGGTTATTAAAAAACCAGATAACATTTGTAACTGATTGTCTTGCCTTATCTAATTGCGCATTATTTTGCTCTAAATTCTCTTGTGTTTCTGTATACTGTTCTATCTCATCTCGATAGCTACGAACAGACCGTAACTGGTTAAGGCGCATGCCAGAAGAGACTTGAGACAATTCTGTGATAATTGATTGCAGCGAAGTAAGTGCTTTTTGATAAACTGCAAGCTTTTCTTGTGCAGTGATATCTTTATTGTTATTGATAGCAGAGACATCTTGAAAGAGCGTCTTTAAATTCTGCTTCATTGTGTCATTACCAATTCCTAGTAAGGGAGATCTAAATGACTGTATTACTCCAACAACTTCTGTACCTAGCGTATCTACTGCAGACAAAGTTTCACTCTTCTCAAGAGATGTAAGTTTTTCTTGTAATGCAGGAACGCTCTCTATGGGCTTTTTAGAAAGTGATGTAATAATAATATGGTTTTCTCTCTCTGGCGTATCAAAAGAGTCTTCGACAATCTTATAACCATCTTGAGGAAGCGGGATACCACTCAAATGCAAATACCAATCTGCCGCTTCTTTAACCGTCGTCTGAAGGGCATTTAGATCATCAAGCTCTTGATCCTTTAAAGCATTCAGACCATGGTTTTGGTTGAGAAGCTCTAAAAACTTGAAACGTTTCTTCCCCTCTTCTGTTTCATTTGTTCTAAATTTTCCACTAAATGTAACTAGGTTGTCATTGAGAGCAATCTTTCTACTATCTTCTGGTTGTATTAAATCCAAATTTACAAGGTGTTCTAGCTGATAGCTAAAAGAGACTTTAGCCATTTTAGTTCCCATGTAATTCTGTACGATGACAACTACTAAGACTGCCATCAATAAGAAGAAAAAGAAACTAGCCGGGAAGTTCTTTTTAGTAGGATCTTGCTTAAGGTTATTATCATTTGCCATATTCTATTGCATCCATCTTCGACGTAAAATTTTATATTTTTGAGAGGATATCAGATTCATTGATTTGGATTAAAGAAATATGCAAGTATTCTTCGCAATCTTGATCATTTGAGGCTCCACTCAAAAATTCCCTACAAATTTTGCTTCCTTGTTTAACAACGGGCACACAAGAACGTAAAAAAGCGGGAACCTTATGTTTATTCCACCAAACATCAAGAGAGGTCTTATTTTCAAGATAAATCTCATTAACATTTGGAAAAGCAAGAGTATATTTTCCTAGAGGAAGCACTACATCCACACTTCCTTGCCATACAAATTGCCAGCTAGCCTTTTCTAATTCTTTGTTAGATACCCTTTTAACGATAACTTTCCAATTTCCAAGATAGACTCCATCTTCCAGCTCTACTGAGCTCTGCTTGCTATCCATCATAATTTCTAAAAAACCTCTATGCACAACAAACAGGTATCCTCTATCTATAAACCAAGTGCACTCCTTTGTTTCCACTCTCTTATTAGCAACATGCCGTTCTAATAAATCTAAGATGGCTTCTAAAACATGGTGTGTGAGCATTACATTTAGGCTTTTAGCAATCCTTCTAATAAGATGACTTTGTTCTAGGCGCAACTTTACCAAATTAAGATCCAGATACATACCAAAAGAACTTACAACCCTCTTGTCCCACAACTCATTTGTTTTTACATCTAAATAGTCACACAAAGTTTTTGCTTCTTGTCCCAAGCGAACAAGAGAACTTGCAATTTGTTTACCAAACTGCAATTCAAGCGTAGGAAAGATTAAAGTTCTCATACGCCCTCTTAAAAACTTAGGATCTAAATTTGTCTCATCCATAATTGCAGTGATATGCAGTTCATCTAAAAAACTCTGAATTTCTTTTTTTCGCACACTTAAAAAAGGGCGCCAGAGCTGCATAGAATTAAATGAAGAATTCTCTTGCATTGCACATAGATGCATCAAGCTTGCATTTTCTAAAAGCCTCTTTAAAACCGTTTCAGCTTGATCATCAGCATGGTGGCCTAAAACTACTGCTTGAAACATATGCTTTACATGTAACTCTTCAAAAAATAGAAAGCGCTCTTTTCTACAAGCATCTTCTAAATTTCCAGAAAGTATGCAAGGATCAAGAGTCTTTAGATAAAAAGGCACCTTTTTTGCCTCTACATACTCTTTTAAATGCAAGGCCTGCACTTTACTTTGCAAGCGCCAACCATGATCAACATGTGCAACATGTAGTTCAAAAGGCTTTTTCTCTCTATATTCTATCAACAAATGAAAGAGTGCAAGGGAATCTGGACCTCCCGACAAAGCAAGCAACAAGGGGCGAGAATAATCTAAATGAATATCTAAAAAATTATATATTTTCTTCTGCATTTAATGGACCTATTTTCGAAAAATCCAAAAAATTGCCCAAAGCAAAAGCACAATCAAAAGTAATACGATAAAATCGACGAAGGGGCCAGGAGCAGAGGAGTGCTCTTGTGTGATTATACCATCTTTTGACCACTTCAAAGAAGAATCTTCTTCCTCTTCGCGCTCCTTTTCTTTTTCGTCTTTAAAGAGCTCTTTAAACTCCTTGTAACTTTTGATAGGAGCAAACTCTTTCGAGCCTTCCTTTCTTGCAAGAGTATCAGGAGTTATTCTAGCATCCATTTTTAACTCTTTAAACGTGAAGGGACCTTCTTCTATCCCTCCCATCAAAATATACCATTTAGTAGACCCAAACAATTTTATATACACCACAAATAAAGAATTGTTGATATGCCCATGCTCGCGTTACTATACAAGTTCAAGAATTAATTTATGTGTATACACAAACAAGTTCAAGAATTGTTTGTGTATATCTTTGGTCTGACCATTTTTATTTCCTCCCAAAAGTAACAATACTTGACTCACAGGAATTAGAGAATAATAAATCCTCCTCCCATTGTCCCTCCGAAGTTCCCAAACAGACTCTCTTACTTATTTTATGATCCGCAAAGTACCCCTCCTCTCTAATTTTAGAGAGGCGCTTAGCAATCTGAACACGAGATCTAGCGGTTTCTTCTCCTAGCCACTCCTCAAATTCTTCAGTCATCAAAATTTTGTTTTTTCATCTTTATTGTACTATACACAGAACAATTCATCCACTCTAAAAACAACCTGAGCCCAAAGTTTTACTCTAATAATCTTAAAACTTCCAATTATATTTTCCATTGATACCCCCCTTTTTTATCGTAAATTTTCCAAGCTTTTTTCTCTTACTTCCTGTAGAATGATCTCTTTTAAAGCATCACCTTGAAGGGTTGATATGCCTATTTTTTGGCGCTACCTCCTAAGCCATTACTTAAAAGTATTTGTTCTTTCTGTTATTGCCTTCATTTTTTTACTTGTTATTTCTAGGTTGCATGAAACTGCAAGCTTTGCATCTCTTGGGGCGCCCCTACAGGCTCTTTTTTATTTTATCCTGTATCAGTTTCCCTATATTTTACCCGTAGCCATACCCATATCTTGTCTTCTGTCTGCCCTTTTGCTCATGCAAAAACTCTCTCGAGAGCATGAGTTTATTGCCTTTAGAGCACTTGGAAAAAGTCTGCCTTCAATCATTGCCCCCTTGCTTGTCGCATCTGCGCTTCTCTCATTTTTAAATTTTTATATTGTTTCAGAGGTTGCAACCAACTCGCACCTCGCATCAAAACAAATGGTACAAGAGCTCTCTTCCCTAAATCCATTAGCTCTCTTAAAAAACAAATCCTTTTTAAAAAGAAGAGATGCTTTTATTAAAGCTGGCTCAACAAAGGCCGGAAGATCTGCAAAAGACGTCATCGTTGCTGTACACCAAAAAGATGCTGCTAGGTTATCTCTCTTTTTTGCAAAAAAACTAGAGCTTATCAACACAGACCTCACAGGAAGCCATGTTTCATTCATCTCTAGCTTGCCAGTTACAGATGCTTTTGATCATCTCATCATTGAAAATCAGCAAGAGACAAAAACACCTGCAACAGAATTTACAGGGCTCTTAAAAAAAACAACAGCCCGCATCTGCCCAGACCACTTGCATATGCGCTTTCTACTTGCAAGACTCATCTCAGAAAAAAAATCTTTAAAAATTGCCAAGAAAGAAAATACAAAAGATCAAAAAACACTCAAAAATATTGTCAATAGTTGCTACTCAGAGCTTGCAAGACGCATCAATATGGGGCTTGCACCCTTCGTCTTTACGCTAATGGGAGTATCTTTTGGCATCGAAATTAGCAGAAAAAAAGTAAAAAAGAACATCATCATCGTAAGCCTTCTTGCAGCCTTTTCATTTGCCACTTTCTTTCTTGCAAAAAGTCTTGCAACAAACGCTCTGTTATCTTCATTCATCTATTGCTTCCCTCTATTACTCATCATAACATACAGTTTGTGGACCCTCAAGCGTATTAACCGAGGCATCGAATGATCCTAACAAAAATTTGGCAGCGCTACATCTTTAAAGAGGCTCTAAAAGTATTCCTATTCTTTATTATCGGATTTTACTTTCTCTATGTGTTGATAGACTACTCTGTACATGTAAAAAACTTTACCTATGCACGCTTTTCTATCTTAGATTTAAGCTACTACTATTCCAGTCATTTCACTAAACGAGCAGGCATCATCATTCCCTTCGCCCTTATGCTTGCAACGATAAAAGTGCTCTCTTCTCTCAACAACAAAAGAGAACTTGTAGCTCTATCTGCAGGGGGATTATCCTTCAATACTATCTTACGTCCTCTTTTTCTCTTTGCCTTTCTTTGTATGACTCTTCTCTATCTAAACACTGAATTTCTTTTGCCCAACGCAGAAATTTACCTTAAAAATATTGAGAAAGAATATGTCGAAAATAAATTAGACAAAACAACTCCTACACTTTTTACCATTCAAATGAAAGATGGCTCTGTTCTAGTTTACCAAAACTTTGACCCTAAACAAAACCTCTTCTTTGATGTATTTTGGATAAAAGATAGTGATCATATCACACGTATCAAATATCTTGAACTAGATGGAACTGTTCCCAAAGGAAGATATGTAGATGTACTGGTTAGAAACAAAAATAATCAACTATCACTGCAACACTCTTTTGAAGAGACTACCTTTCCAACGCTGCACCCAGAAGAGGAAGCGATTCAAGAATCCATTATACCTATTTCAGGAGAGTCTTTAACAGAGCTTTTTACAGAGATTTATCATAGCCACAAAAAGCCCCTAGAAGAGAAGGGTGAACTTATTGCCCATTTTTCTTATAAGCTTCTCATGCCCCTCATTACACTTGCAGTTGTTTTAATACCAGCGCCTTATTGCATGCGCTTTAGCAGAAATTTACCTCTCTTTTTTATTTACTGTGTTTCCATATTTGGCTTCGTAGTTATGATCACACTCATGGATGCTGCCTTTATCGTCGCAGAAAATCAACTTTTACCTCCTTTTATCACTATTTTATTACCAATAATTGTCATCTACTCTATAGCTATTTATCACTACGCTCTTTTACATAAAAACTAAGTATGGATACATTTGATCTTAGAAAATGGGAACATTTCAAAGGAAAAGATCCTCTCATTGACCAAATTACTATTGACTCAAGGCTCATTGAATCAAAAAATGCAATTTTTGTAGCCCTTCCAGGAACAATCCATGATGGACATAGCTTCGTAAACGATGCCCTAAAAAGAGGTGCCAAATACGTTCTTGTCAAAAAAGAGTATCCAGATACTCACCCCTCATTAATCAAAGTTCAAAACCCTCTAAGATCCCTTCAAGAACTTGCTGCAATCTATCGAAGCGAAAAAAAAACAGATGTTATTGCCATCACAGGCTCATATGGCAAGACGATGGTTAAAGATTTTCTCTATTTTATTTTAAAAAAGAAAAAACAAGTTACAGCTTCCCCAGAAAGCTTTAATAGCCAAATTGGAGTTGCTTTAAGCTTACTACAAATCTCTCAAACACACGAAATTGCCCTCATCGAGGCTGGTATTTCAGAACCTGGAGATATGGATCATCTCCTTACCATGATTAAACCCACTCACTCCATTTTAACTACAACTAAAGACATCCCCGACATACTTATAAAGGAAAAATCCAAACTTCTTCAATCCATTCTTAAAGGCAACTGGCTCTTATTTCCAAACGAGCCTCTATTAAATTTGCATTTACAAACAGCTCAAGGTAATAAATTACATTGGAACAATAATTTTTCTTCCCTACCTTTTGCTAAGCAAACAAGCCTATCAGATAGACATCTTGCCTTTCAAATTACATTTCCAAGTAAAGCGGTCTATAACTACTTGTGGAGCCATCCATTTCCTCATGCTATGGATCTTATCAATATTACGCTAAAAGCAAGCATGCTATTTGGTTTAAAAGAAGAGGATATCGCTCTTGCTATAAAAGAATATACGCCAGAGCCTATGCAGACAGAAATTTGGAGATCTCCCCTTGGAACACTCTTTATCAACGATGCTTATTCCGCAGATCCTATGTCTGTAGATCTTGCTATTAAAAAGCTCAATTTATTTACGAACCCATCTTCTGGAAAAAAATTCTTTATCTTCGAGGGAATTAGAAATGAAGGATCTTATTCTCCAATGCAGGCAAAAAAAATTGCAGAGTCCATTAAAGATGCTAATTTATCTCTGGTACTTACAGGAACGGGTCATGACATTCTCATGTCTTTACTTAATCATCCTTTTAATACCTATCAAACACCAGAAGATGCAATTCACGCCCTCTACCCTCATCTTACTAAAGAGGATACTGTACTCATCCAGGGACCAAACAAAAAGCATATTTTAGATATTACAGATCAATTTAAAGATATGCCCTGCAACAACCATTTAACTATCAACTTAAGCCACATAGAAAGTAACCTCAAAACATTTAAAGACACGCGTGTTCTCTGTATGGTAAAAGCCAATGCTTACGGAACAGACCCTGTCATTTTATCTAAGTTTTTACAAAAGTGCGGTGTGGATATTTTAGGTGTTGCTCACCCAGATGAGGCCATTTTCTTGAAAAGGCAAAATATTAATACATCCATCTTTGTCATACATGCAGCTCTTTATGAACTTGAAAAGATTGTCAACTGGGAGTTTGAACTAGCTGTTAGCTCACTAGATACAATCCAAAGGCTAGACACTCTTGCTCACACACAAAATAAAAAAATTAAAGTACACCTACACATCGACACAGGCATGAGCAGGCTTGGTTGCAGAGAAACAGATGCTCTTTTCTTGGCAAAAGAGATACAAAACTCACAAGCATTGATTTTAGAAGGTGTCATGACGCACTTTGCATGCTCTGATATGGAAGAGCATGACGCATTTACAAAATCTCAAGTAACTCGCTTTAGATACTGTGTAGATACGCTTTCAAAAGAAGGAATTCATCCAAAATGGATTCATGCCGCAAATTCAAGTGGAGCTCTTCGCACCTTTTTTCCAGAGGGCAACATGATAAGGCCAGGACTTGCTCTTTTTGGTCTTGTAAAATCCTCTCTAAAACCCGCATTATCTCTATCTTCTCGTATTGTTGGCATCAACTACTGTGATGCTGGAGATACAATTAGCTATGGAAGAAATTATCTAATCAAGCAAAATAATGCAAAAATTGCTGTTGTCCCACTTGGCTATTTTGATGGTCTACATAGACATTTTAGCGGCAAGGGTCATGTCCTTATAAAAGGACAAAAGGCTGCAATGGCAGGAAATATCTGTATGGATTTTATGATGGTTGATGTATCTCACATCGAAGATGTCTCTGTTGGAGACTCCGTGCTTATCTTTGGCGAAGATGCCCATGGAAATACCATTTCTTTAGAAGATGTTGCCACACGTTGTGGCACAAATGTTCATGAACTAATTACATGCATGGGACCTCGCATCCAAAGAGTCTTTATCGAATATGAACACTAATCCATACCTCGTTGCAGACCTACATTGTGATCTTCTTACGTTTTTGGCAAGAAATCCTAATCGCACATTTTTGGATCATAGAGCGCGTAGTTCCTATCCTCAGCTACTAAAAGGAGGCGTAAAAGTACAAACTCTTGCCATATACACAAATACGGAAAAAGGATCTGTAAAAAAAGCACTTACGCAAGTACACGTTTTTAATACCCTTTTAGAAAGATTTCCTCTTTATTTTTCTAGAAAACGCTCTACCAAAGAAAAAACAATTACCCTCCTTCCTGCATTTGAAAATGCATCTTGCTTTCTTGAGGAGGATGAGCCTCTAGAGCATGGATTAAACCGTTTAGAAGAACTCCACAAAAAATTGGGAATAATTTTATACATAAGCCTTACTTGGAATGGCGAAAATCGCTTAGGTGGAGGATGTGGCTCTAAAATGGGCTTAAAAGAAGATGGAAAACAATTGCTTTTATGGATGAACAAAAAGAAAATCGCTCTAGACTTGAGTCACAGCTCAGATTTTCTTAGTTTTGATTCCTTAAACTTTATTGACAAGCATGCCCTTCATATTCCCGTCCTTGCAAGTCACTCTAATTTTCGCGCCATTTGCCAAGAAGAGCGAAATCTTCCAGACTCCCTTGCAAAGGAGATTATCAGACGTAAAGGACTTATCGGCCTTAATTTCTATTCTAAATTCATCGATCAAACTAGATCCAACCCAAAAATGCTCTTTAAACACATTGAACACGCTCTTTCTCTGCAAGGAGATGCATCTCTTGCCTTTGGAGCCGACTTCTTTTATGAACATGACGAATTTCCAGGGGTTGAAAAAAACCCAACAAATGGCTCCTTCTTTGAGGAGTATGCTAATGCATCAAAATACCCTCAAATTCTTTCAACAATGCAACAAACAATGCAACTACCCATATCCCTTATAAAAAAAATTGCATCCGAAAACTTCATTCATTTTTTAGGTAAATCTTATGACTTCTGAAGAACTAAAAACATATCAAAAACTCTCTACTATGGGAAAAGAAACTGCTGTATTAAAAGGCATATCTTCCCTTCTTGAGTGGGATCAAGAGACTTACATGCCAGAAAATTCTTCTGCAGCACGCGCAAGTCAATTAGAGCTTGTTTCTGGCCTTATACATAAAACTGAGACTAATAAACGCTTTGCATCTCTTCTTTCTCAATTAATCCACTTAGAATCTGGAAAAATTATTGCAAAAACTTTAAGTCAAGCCCAAAAGTCCGCTTTAAAAGAATGGAGAAGATCCTATCTTCATGCAACAAAATTACCAACACGTTTTGTTAAAGAATTCGCTAAACTAACATCTAACTCTATGCATATATGGGCACAAGCAAAGCAGGAAAACTCTTTCAAAAAATTTGCTCCTTACTTGAAGCGTATCATTGAAATGTCCAGAGAAAAAGCAGAATACCTTGGCTACAAGGAACACCCTTACGATGCGCTTTTAGACCAATTTGAACCGCATATGACAACAAAATCTGTGCAAGCTCTCTTTTCTGAGTTAAAAAAACCCATTGCAGATCTTCTCAAGAAAATTTCTTCTAAAAAGGTACTAGATACAAGTTTTCTAAAAGGTGATTTTTCTCATGAAACACAAGTACAAGCAGGACTCTATTTTCTAAAGCAGATGAACTATGACTTTAAAAAAGGTCGCCTTGATATTTCTTCCCACCCTTTTTCAATATCTATGCATCCAGATGATTCTCGCATAACAACAAGAATTGATCCTCATAACTTTATGAGTAATATTAGCGCATGCATGCATGAGTATGGACATGCACTCTATGAAATGGGCCTTCCCGCCGAATACTTTGGAACCCCTCTTTGTGAACCCATTTCTCTTGGCATACACGAGAGCCAATCTCGTTTTTGGGAGACTCGTATTGGTCAGTCTAAACCCTTTTGGAGTGCGTACTTTCCCTACTTAAAAGAAACATTTGGCGAACAGCTTACAAAAACCTCTCTTGATATGTTTTATAAAGGCATTAACCTGGTAGAACCCTCTTTCATCCGTACAGATGCAGATGAGGTAACCTACTCTCTTCATGTAATATTGCGCTTCGATCTGGAATATGCTCTCATTGAAGGGTCACTAAAAGTAGAAGATATTCCTGAAGCGTGGAACGCAAAAATGCAAGAGTACTTAGGGATCACACCTAAAACGGACCAAGAAGGTTGTTTGCAAGATGTACATTGGTCCATGGGTAGTTTTGGTTATTTCCCAAGCTATACTCTTGGTAATTTATACGCATCTCACATCTTTTTAGGTTTTGAGAGAGACTTTCCAGACTGGGAGGAGCGTATTGCCAAAAAAGATCTTTCCTTCATTCGTGATTGGCTTAAAATCAACATTCATACGCACGGCAAACACTATAGCTCTATAGAACTCGTAGAAAAAGTTGCAGGCTCTTCATTCAGTGCAAAAGCCTTTATTAACTATCTACAGTCCAAATATTCAGAAATTTATAGGTAATACTTCATGAATCCTGTATACATTGTAGATCCCACTGATAAAAAAACGCTTCTTTATAAAATCAAAGAATGCATTGCCACTGCATCTTTAACTTCTCGCAGGCCTGGAAAATTAAAAAATAGACTTGTTATTCCATATCCCTTTGCTTTTGGTCAAAAAAGTCATATTGCTAAAATTGCCGCCAATATTTTGACAAAAGAAACATTTCAAAGGGAAATGGATTGCTTAAAGAGTTCTTCAAGATTATCTGCTTTTAGGTACTGGGTGCCCGTAACTTTATTTGATCAACATCTAAAGATCAATATTGCAAGTATAGCAAAACGCCTTGATACTCCAAAAGAAGCCATCTACAAGGCAGCAAAAGATGATTGTACAACACCTGGTACCTTTCATCAATTTTTACAAGAAAAAAGTGGGCTCAAGTTTCTTCAAATAGCAACAAACGAGGTTTTTGAACTATCTTCCAGTTCTTGCTTGCAAATCTTTAACTTTGTCAAAACCCAACGCAATGATTTACATACAAGCATTTTAAGATCTTCTCTAAATAGTATTTATATCGGTGCATCAACTGATCTACTATTACCTATTCAAATAAATAGAGATGGCTCTGTTTTTATTCATTTTCCACAGCAACGCCTTCCAAGCCAACGTATTCAACATGATATGTACCTAGCCATCGATTTTGATACAGGAGAGATGTTGATGATTAAACAGCAACGCATTCAGCCAAACTCGCCAGTACCAAGCGCAAGACTTCTAAAAGCTCTTCAAGGGTCAATAAACATTCTAAAATTAAAACAAGCTACCACTGCCCCATGGATAAATAAAGATTTTTTTGTATACTCATACAATACTGATAATTTAGCCGATGCATTAGAACAAAACAAGCTCACAGTAAAAGATGGCTTATATATCATATCAGATATTCTTACAGGATCTGCCTTTCTATCAGATCAAGGGATCGTCCACAGAGATCTCTGCCTTGAAAACATCTATCTTTGCCGGAAAAATAATAGGTTACAAGCCCTTATTGGAGGTTTTGAATCTGCTGGCTTTACAAGCGACAACAATATAACAAAATTCTCTCGTGCAGGAACTCAAGACTTTGGTTCTCCTGAATGGGCAGTAACTGGGCATATATCGTCCTGTTTTGATTCAACTTTCTACAATGAATCACTTGACCATGCAAGTAGTGACAAGCAAGATGCCTGGGCAATTGGCTCTATTATCAGAAAAATAATTGGGCTTCCTTTTCCGATAATAAATATACATCTAAATAATAACTTTACTTTTGTAGCCCCAATAGAAATACACTACTTATTAGAAACGTGTCTTCCCTACATTGAAACAAGTCCTTTGGCTAGTTTAATTTATGATCTAATCAACGATCTTCAGAACGAAAACCCCAATATGCGTCTATCTGCTAAAGAATCTTTACAGAAATATCAAGATCGCATTCAAACTCTATTAAAACTACCTCCAGAAGAGCTTACGCAAGGCTTGTCTCTCCAAGAGCAAAAACTCCCCCTATTCTTGCCTGATAGTTAACCTGGGGCTTTCTTATCATTAACAGCTATTTTATATATTAATTTTGAAGATGATCGTCTTCTACCTTTAAATGAACAAAAGCTCGCAAAATTGGTAGACGCTTTTTACTCACTTTATCCTGAAAACGCTGGTTTTTTGGGTTGTATATTAGGAATAGGAATGACTCTAACGAAAATAAATGAAACACGGAGCCACAGAGACACGGAGAGTGCTTTTATACATAACGGTCCAATTCACCCACATAGGTTACAGTTTGATTCACCAACATAGGTAACAGTTTTGTCTTTATGAGAGATAAAAATTCTAATCTTAAAGACATAAACTGATTCACCAACATAGGTAACACTCCTAAAATAAAGGTCATT
>JARLHF010000021.1 GCA_031292375.1 Chlamydiales bacterium | reverse complement strand
CATGTGCGGCCTCTAGGGCCACTTTCATTTTAAATTCTGCCGTATATTGATTGTACTTTCCCATAGTTGCTATCCTTTCTGCGTTTAGTTTATCAGAAAGTTGCGCGATTTGGGGTGTCTAAATTTCGGGGTCCATTATACTATTTCATTTGTGATGAAGCAGATGATTTTAGATCTTATCTACTTGCCCAATACTACCTTGTTTGAAGGGAAAGATCCGATTCAGTTACGTTTTGGTAAAGACCCTCCCCAAAATAATGTTTGCATTAATTTATAGTCCATTTTTTTCTCAAAAAACCTTCCATACAACCACTAGCTTGTTGCCTGATTTTTTTTATTATTTTTTTACTAACATTACTGATAATTATTTGAAATAACGTTGATTTTTGTGACTTTAATCTCTAGTTTCCGCTTCATTTGGCCTACTAGACGAGAAAACACTTATAAATCCATCGCCACTCCTAATTGCTGTCTACAAACAAAAATGATTGAAAATTTATCCAGAATCCCCTCTAATCTTAAGTACTTATGTTATGCAAAAACTTTAAAATAAGCTCTTAATACACAAACAAGTTCAAGAATTGGTTTGTGTATACGTCTCGCAACCAACCTATTTCAAAGTTTTTGCGTAACATGAGTTAAGTAGTTTAAACTCAAAACTCAGGTTAATACACAAGGCCTTCAATGAGCTATCAGCAAAATTCCCATCCTCTTACAGCGAGCATCCTTACCCTTTGTAAGTCCGCTTCTACCAAGTTTTGTCATATTATCAAAAATTATGCTCTTTTTAATCTTCTCTTTCTCGTACTCTGTTTTATTGAGATCATCTTAATACTCATCTTTATTGGCACACTTGCCAAAAGCTCCATACTTGCCATAAGTTTTGCCATACTTTTTCTTACATTATTTTCTTATCTTGTTATCAGGCTCTATTCCAAAGCTAAAAAATCTGCAGAGTTATCTCTGCTCACGGATACTTTTTTAGAGGATTGCAACACTTTGTTACCGCAAGAGCAACATTCAGACTCCATCCTTCTTGCCAAAGGTAACTGCGTATTTGCATCTTACCTCAAAAATTATGAATCTCATATTTTTGCAATTCCTGAGCGGATGCAGCAACTGATTCCTCTATTGCAAAAAATTTCTTGCTGGTTTTTCTATGAAGATGTTTTAAAAATGCAAGAGCTTCTACTACTCAAAACTGTCCACAAACATATTGAAATGATTAAGCAAGAACCTATAAACAAAGAACTTCACGCATCTCTTGCAACTGTCTATATTCAACTCTCAGAACTTTTTAAAAAGCCCAAACAAAATAGTCCCGATTCCTCTGAATGGGTTATTTTGGCAAAATATACAAAAAATATGCACTCCAAATTTACTCAGGCAATAAAAGGTGCTCTTGAAGAATTCCTTATTTTAAAAGAATATATCCAAAATGATGATTGGGTACATATACAGCTTGCTTATTGCTATCATAACTTAAACATGCCTCTAAAAGAAATTGAAGAATATGAAATAGCTCTTACAATCTCACCAGAAGATACTGAAATCCTATACAAATTAGGTGTTTGTTATTTTGAGCAAAGCCTTAATGCAAAAGGGCTACAAATTTACGAAAAGGTAAGACATCTCGATGAAAATATAGGCAATCAACTCATTCAATATTATGAACCTATTCGTTTGGATTAAGGCATCGATATATGCGCATCATTAGCGGCAAATTTCGTGGAATGACTCTTGTATCTCCTAAAAAAGATCATGTAAGGCCTACTCTAGAACAACTGCGCGCTTCTGTCTTTAACATCTGTGGCAACGCCATTGATAATGCCAATTTCCTTGACCTTTTTGCAGGCTCTGGAGCTATGGGCTTAGAAGCCCTTAGTAGAGGTGCTTCCTTTACAACATTTGTTGAACAGGATCGACATGCCCTTGACGCCATTAAAAAAAATATCGCAAAGCTTAATGTTGAAGACGTAGTTCAAGTCATGACAACAGATGCATTCATTGCTCTTAAACGCTTTTCTTCTCAAAAACAACAATTCTCTATTATTTATATAGACCCTCCCTACAGCAAAGACCCTTCCTCCTCTCTTGCTAGCAAAGCCCTCGCTTTCATCGATCAACACTCTCTTTTAAAAGATTCTGGCATACTTTTTCTAGAAGATCGCGTTTTAAAGGGACAAGAAGAACCTAAGCTGCTACACATGCAATTAAAAAGCGCAAGGCGCTTTGGAAGCACTCTCTTAAAAGAATACGAGGCTATATTATGAAAACCGCTGTCTTTCCAGGATCTTTTGATCCGCCTTCTCTTGGTCATCTAGATATCATCAAAAGAGCATCTGTACTCTGTGATAAACTCTACGTTGCAGTTGCCATCAACGTTTCAAGAACTACAGAGATCTTTACTGGTGAAGAGCGCGTACATCTTCTTAAACAAATTACCGAAGATATCCCTAATGTTGAAGTCATCTCATTTTCTGGTCTAATCGTGGAGTTTGCAAAAAATACAAAAATAGACTTCATCATCAGAGGCCTTCGCGCTTTTTCAGATTTTGAATATGAATTTCGTATGGCTCTTGCCAATCGAAAAATAGGGGAAATAGAAACGCTCTTTCTCATGGCCAATGCAGAACTTGCTTATATCAGCTCTACACTAATTCGTGAGCTCTCTTTTTTTGACAAACGCCTTCATGATTTTATCCCAGAAAAAATCGAACCGCTTGTATCGATGCGTCTGTGCTCGAATGCGCGTAAACATCTCGGCCATAAACCATAAAGCTTGGCGATATAAAGGCAAGTGCCTATCAAACACTGCCAAATACTCTGGCTTTTTAAGCATGCCACGAAGTGTTTTAAACGTATCAGACCCCGAACTTAAATTAAGTAAAATCTTCATTTTTTTTGCCTCTTGAAGAGCCAAATCCATGATCATTCTGTACATACCAAGCGCTTGTGGCAGGCTTGTATCATATCCAAGAAAACAGATGATCATTTCATGATTCTTTTTAAAGAGAGCTACAAAACCATCAATTTTACCATTTTTCTTTAAAGCCCTTAAGAAGATGTTAGGAGTACCTAAAATGCCCTTTAAAAAATTTTCCGTAAATTCAGGACTATAACGGGTATATTTATCAATGTAAACCATCTGGTAAAGCCGCAAGATACGTGCGTAATCTGATTCTTGTAATTCTTCTTTTTCAATAACTTGGTAGTTTTCTTTTCGTGCAAGCGTACTATCGCTCTTATGATGACGTTTTGCTCTGTTATCAAATAAATGTTCTTTCTGATAATCAAAAAAATAGATCTGGCGTATACACACCAAACGATAATATACTTTTTTTAAAGAGGCGAGTAAATGCTCCCCTTTATAATCATGTAGAGAGCGAAATAAAATCATATGGTCTTGAAAATGCTTTGTTAAAAAACCTGTAAGCCTCTCAACTTGGCCCAAGGAAAGCTCTGGCTGCAGACACGTAGAGCAGAGCCAATTATTGACATACACCATTTTATTGATTTTTATACCTTTCAACAAAAGCCCCAATAAACTCATGACAGGCTTTGCAAAAAAAGATATAAAAGGACTCTTCAGCTTATCCACATATTCTTTCAACAGCTGAACACTCACATAATTGGAAGCTACATAAGCGTTGTCATACTCTTTTTCATTTACGGTGATAGGCAGAAGTAGATCATCGATTTTTAAAATAAAAATCTTTGCATCAACATTTTGGATCATATCCTTTATTTGCTGCTTAAAAATCGGCAAGAAGTACTCTTTTACTTGCTTTGCATCCTCATCATTTGCTGGCAAAAGAGTATCTATTGAAAATGCATCGTATAATCTTATATTATCCAAAATAGTAAATCCTTAATACCAGTACGCAGTAAAAGTCTACTGCGTACCCATTTTACAAAATTAGCGTCTACACAAAACAGTCACTAATTTGTTCCAATCATTGTTTTGTTCGATGATTCCACTAGCTATACCAAGAGTTGCTAGATTAAGTACACTATAAGATAAATGCTTAAAACCAGAAAAGCAGCGCTTAGCTGCAATTAAAGCACGCTCATAAGACTCCGTGAAAAGTTCCTGATTATACGAGTGTAATACTGCACCTGCAACTCCATAAACGATAACACCAGTAGCTGCATAAGTCACCTCAACCAAACTGAATACTCCTTTTGCAATCGATCCTATAAGGCCCAGCGCAGGGAAAGCTTGCGCTTTACTCAAAACATCTTGAAATTGTTCTACTTCAAGATTAGGATTTCTCATATGTGCAAGATATGAAAGCGTACCCAAAGAAAGTATATTTAACAAGTCCGCAGGTAATGTAGACAAGCTCTCTTTTAAATGTAATAAAGTGCATTTTATGCTATCAGATGTATTAAAACCAACCATTTTGCCCATTGCAAAAAAAATGGTGCCCGCTACGCTACAAATAGTTTTATAACAGAGGTTATGCCCAATTGACGTGTAAGATACTAAGAAGCTAAAAATAGCGATCTTTTTCATATTAGCAACAGCTTCCATTGCCTCTAATTCTTCAGGTATCTCACGACCTATCCGAGATATATATCCAAAAATTCCAAGAGATAAGAGATTTACAGCTGCTAATGTTACGTGATAAACCCCATCTTTAACCCATTTTGTTCCCTCTTGAGCGCAATCAATGCCCATACGCTCTATGTTTTTAGAAAAAATCAAATTTCCAGCAGTTTGTACAACCTTACCTATTGCAGTGAGAGCTACTCCCCCAATAATCTCTACAGAACTTGATAGCGTTTGTAATGTACCCATGCCTATATTTAGAGTAGGTACTCCATAGAATTGAAGCTCTTCTTCATGAATATTTGTCCAAGCAGATGTGCATTCTTGAAGTTTTGTTATAATCAACATGATTTTCACCTCTTTTTTTATATGTTATAAACTAAAAAAAATAATTATAATTAATAACCACAAAGATTTGATAAAGAAAAGAATCTTTAAGCAATCTTTATAATTAAATAATAGAATACACAGATCACTTACATACAATGAGAAAAGCGATGACCATAGCAGGACTTCAAAAACTTACGACTGGCTGGACTTCTTTCCATGAAGACCTACTACAAATTAGCGGCATACCCATAATCAACATGGACCCAATTGTTATAGGCCAAACTCTATTCAGCTCTGTACAGATTATTGGAGGTATCGCTCTTACTGCAATAAGCGGAATAACGCTAACTGTTGGATATGCATTTCACTCTAAAAATATAAAGCATATAGGCATTGATTGCGGGCAAGAGGCAATAAAATGGATTAAAAACGGCTCATATTATTTTACATTAGCAGCTGTTAATATCCTATCTCTTGGGCTTTTTGGCTATATTTCAAAAATATATCTTACAATAGAAATAGACCTATTCATAAATCAGGAAATTATTATACCGGTAGAAAAAATGTCCATAAATCGTTTTGGAGCACATTATCTGTTACTTTATTATAATAGTGTCAAAGCCATTTATAGCTTCTGTGGTACTATTTTCTTTGCAATGGGCAAACTAATAGGTTTTAATACATCCGACCGTACAAGGTGTACGCTCTCCCATCTAAAAGAGAGCGTATCTGCACTTCCCATAAATCTCTTAAACACGCTTTTTTTAGGCGTGCCTAATTATCTAATTCATATAAAAGATGAAGAAGCTCGTGCCGTAACCAATTATATTCAAAAAACTCTTAGCGAATGTCAGGCTTTTCCTACCTTAGGCCTTATATCTTCAGTTGCAAAGGCTGCATTCAGTACAATCGAAATGGCTTATGCGCTTACAGGTCTTGCTGTCTATGAAGTTGCGGCTGCAATACTCTATTTACCCAAGAGACAACTTTCAACTATATGCCATGAAAGAGCTTTAATTGCGGGTAAAGACTTCTCTTCCAACTTGAAACACCTATCTTACAGCGTACTAAATCTAGCAACCCTTGGCATAGCTAGTGGATTCATTGAACGAACAGGGAAAAAATAATGTTAACCATACCCGAACTTCAAAAATGCACATTCCAGTTAACTCGGTTCCAAGAAATGTTAATAGAAATAAGTGTTCTACCTTTCGGTAACATCATTGGCGCTATAAATCTCATTCAATCCAGTTGTTTAGAAATAGTTGGCAGTGTTGCTCTAACTATAATTGGAAGTGGCTCTCTTGCAATTGGGCACGCCTTTTATTCTGAAAGGTTACAAAACGCTGGAAAAGATTATGGACGAGAGGCTGTAAAGTGGATAAAAAATGGAACTTATTATCTTACACTTGCCGCCGTTAACATACTCTCTCTTGGCATTTTAGGATACATATACAATATAAAACAGTTTAATTATCTTGAAGAAGAGCTCTATCATGGTGCAAAAAAAGACCTCTTTAAAAATCTTCCCATAGAATCCCTACCTCTATTTGGCGCAGTTAGCTCCACTGGATCACTCTTATATAACATTTGCAAAGCTGTTTATAGCTTTGTAGGCACTATTTTCTTTGTAATGGGTAAGATAATTGGTTTTAATACATCTGATTACACAAAACTTACTCTCACTCATCTTAAAGCAAGCATGCGCATACTCCCCTTAAACCTATTAAACATAGCCTCGCTCGGTACACTCGCTTATCTACTTCGCATAGAAGAGGCTAATAAAACAATAGACATCATTCAAAAACGCTTGAATAAAGCACAAATTTTTCCTATTCTTGGCCTTGCATGCTCTGTTGTAAAAGGTGTTCTTGGTGCATCTCAAGTACTTTATGGATATATAGCTGCTGTTGTATATGGAATTGCCATCATGATATTACCATCTAAATCTAAAGAATGCATTATTTCATGCATAAAACACACACAAGAGGGAATGACTAATGGCTATCTCCACCTTGGATATAGCTTAATTAACCTAGCAACCCTTGGCATAGCTGGTGCTATCATTGAAAACACTATTAATGCAGATTCTTGATAAAAACCATTAATACGGTTATATCAGCAGGAGATACACCGGAAATACGAGAGGCTTGCCCTAAATTTTCAGGTGCATGTTTGCAGAGTTTATCAATAGCTTCTTTTCGAAGGCCCTTGACCATTTTAAAATCTAGCGATTTTGGAATTTTAATATTTTCAAGATGATCTAATTTATCAATCTCTCTTTCTTGCCTTTTAATATAACCTGCATACTTCAAATTCAATTCGATTTGTAAATTAATACCAGGTCCATGATCTTGTATACCTTCAGGATATTCTTTAAGTAAACTTTCATAAGTTGTTTCAGGTCTGCAAAGAGCTTGCGCCAAAGAAACACCTTTTCCATTAACTTGCTTGTAAATAGTACCAAGGCGTAAAATTTCCTCTGTGATTGTCTTTTCCTTATGAAGGAACTTTTGAAAGCGCACATCATCAATAAGGCCAAGCTCATAACCATAACGACGCAGACGCAAATCCGCATTATCTTGACGAAGAAGCAACCTGTGCTCTGCCCTACTTGTAAACATACGGTAGGGCTCATCAAGTCCTTTATTTACAAGATCGTCGATCATTACACCTATATAAGCCTCTGAGCGCTTTAAAATTAAGGGCTCCTTTCCAAGTACTTTACTAGCAGCATTAATGCCTGCAATCAGGCCTTGTGCTGCAGCTTCTTCATACCCTGATGTTCCATTGATTTGACCTGCTAAATAGAGACCTTCTATTTTTTTTGTCTCCAAAGAATAATGAATCTGTCCACTAGTCACATAATCATATTCGATAGCATAAGCAGAGCGCATAATTTCTGCATTCTCTAAGCCAATGATGCTATGAATAAGCTCTAGTTGCACATCAAAGGGCAGTGAAGATGAGACTCCATTGACATAAATTTCTTCTGTTGTAAGACCCTCTGGCTCTAGAAAGACTTGATGGCGTTCTTTATCAGAAAAACGCATCACTTTATCTTCTATAGATGGACAATATCTAGGACCTATACCCACAATCTTTCCAGAATACATAGGAGATCTGTGGATATTATTTTGAACGATTTCTTTTGTTTTTTCTGTCGTGTAGGTGATGTAACAAGATATTTGGGGCAGAGGATGCTTTTTCTCTATGTTGTCATAGGAGAAAAATACGTTGTCATCACCTGGTTGCTCTTCACACTTGCTAAAATCAATTGTGCGTCTATTGACTCTTGGAGGCGTTCCGGTCTTCAATCTACCAAGTGTAAATCCAAGACGCTCTAAACTTGCAGACAAACCAATAGAAGGCTTATCTCCAGCCCTTCCACCTGCATAATTCGTCTCTCCAATATGAAGAAGACCTCTCATGAATGTGCCAGAAGATATAATAACTGTCTTTCCAGTGTATTCAATACCCTCTAGTGTAGTGACACCTACAACATGATCTCTATCTACAACTAGAGACTCTGTTGTTCCTTGCTTGATATGTAAATTGAGTGTTTTTTCTAGACGATGCTTCATTTCAAGCTGATAAAGAGCTTTATCAGCTTGCGCCCTTGGCGCCCAAACAGCTGGCCCCTTTGTTGCATTGAGCATACGAAACTGTATGCCGCTTGCATCCGTAGCTTTTCCCATTTCGCCACCAAGTGCGTCAATTTCACGCACCATATGACCCTTTGCAATACCTCCAATTGCAGGATTGCAGCTCATCTTACCAATCGTATCTAAATTCATGGTTAAGATAAGCGTCAAAGCGCCTCGTCTTGCGGCGGCAAGGGCTGCTTCGCAGCCTGCATGCCCCGCACCGATCACGATAACGTCATAAACAACAGGAAACTTCCACATCTACCGTGTTTTATGCCTATCTCTTCGGCTTCTCTTCTTACGCTTATGCTTTGATATTTTATACTTACGTTTTTTCTTAACAGAAGACATGTTTTCTCCAATGAAACGATTATAACTTCATAATCTGTAAAAACATGATAAAAAACTTTCCCGATAAAAACAAGTATTAACCCTAAGTTTGCAAAAAAAGTATCTCATAGAACTCTTGTTTGTGTTATTAAAGAAAAAAAAGTAACCCCTGTTTTTTAAACTCAGGTTTTTAGGCAAATATGTTGATAGAACAAGATCCACTACCCACTCTTCTTATTGCAATAAAAGAGCAAGAGATAAAACAGCAAGTTAAAGACTTACTTGAACAAACATATAAAATCATCGATGTAGCCTCAACAGAAGAAGCTCTTAATTCCCTTTGCAATCTAAAAATTGATTTTATGATCGTCGACCATGCTCCTGGAGAAGCTCTGGGATTTACACTATGCAAGCAAGTTAAAACTCACAAGCGCTTTTCTTATCTTCCTATACTCCTTATTATGCGCGAATATGATCCACTATTTGCAAAGGAAGCACTCGATGGTGGTGTTACAAATTTTTTATATCACCCCCTCTCTCCTCATGCAATTCATGCGGCTATCATGGTTGCAGAGCACCATAAAAATATCGTACTTGAGCTTACTTCATTTTCTCAAAAACTAAAAAGACTTGCAGAGCATGATCCTCTTACTAATTTCTACAATCGCTATGTTCTTTATGACCACGGCAGAAAAGAAATTGATAAAGCCATAAGAGGCAAACTACCTCTCTCTCTTCTCATGATCGACATAGATCACTTCAAGGAAGTCAATGATCTCTATGGCCATTTAGTTGGAGATGAAGTGCTTGTGCAACTTGCAGAGCTCATCCTTAAAACGCAGAGGAGCTACGATCTATCTATTCGCTTTGGTGGTGAAGAATTCGCTATTCTCTTGCCTAACACTTCTTTAAATCAAGCAAGCACCGTAGCAGAAAAAATCCGCTTAAATGTCTCAAAAACTCCTTTTATCACCACAAAAGGCATTATTCATATCTCTATATCCGCTGGAGTTGCTATGCTTGCCCCTGAAAAACCTCGCCTTGAATTATTATTACAAGACGCAGATGAGGCTCTCTATGAAGCAAAAATACATGGACGCAACCAAGTACGCCTTGCGTCGTAAAGCTATAATTTGTTAAAATTTTCTACATGTCTTTACTTAATCTTCTCATTTTGGATAATGAGTTTATTTTCTCCCAGCTTTGCATTGAGGAGGCTCTTCTTAGAGCCGATACTAGAAATTGGTGCATCATCAATTACGGATCAAAACCCGCAATTGTTATGGGCATCTCTGGCAAGCCAGAACTTTTAATCAATCAGACCAAGCTTCTATCCCAACCCATTCCTGTTATTAAGCGATTTAGCGGAGGAGGAACAGTTGTTGTTGATGAAGAGACGATCTTTGTAACATTCATTTTAAATAAAGAGCACCTCAACATCCCTCTACAACCAGAAGTTATCATGAAATGGACGGAAGGGTTTTATAAAAATGTTTTTCCACAAAACTTCACTCTTCGTGAAAATGACTATGTATTCCATGAAAAAAAGTTCGGGGGCAACGCGCAGTACATTCGCAAAAATCGCCTCCTGCATCACACCTCGTTCTTGTGGGACTTCACAAAAGAAAACATGGACTATCTCCTCTTGCCGAGTAAAGCACCAAACTACCGAAACAGAAGAGAGCACGATGAATTCTTATGTAAACTCAAAAATCACCTACCATCCAAAGATTTCTTTATAGACAAGATTATCTCAACCCTCTCCACTCTATCTAAAATAAATCTCATAAAAAAGGAAGAGGTCATCCATCTCCTAGAACAACCTCACAGAAAAGCAACACAAATCCGCTGAAAGGGGATTGAAAGCCGATCTACCAACCTAAAAGTATAGGTGGGTTCACTCCCTAAAGTTCTAGTTCTAAAAAGAATCTATCCGTTTAGCCTTGTGATCCCCTAAAATAAAAAATATCGTCGGTAAGATATAAACTGGCTCTCAAAGTATCCCAATCAGCAGAACATTTTGCATTGTAGCATATAGAAAAAAGCAAAAACAGCCTAAATATTTACTACTCTAAACCATTCAACCTCATCATCTTTATACAAACCAAACATGAGCCTTAACTTAAATTTACAATTATGGTTGTAGAAAAAACTTAGTTTAATATACAATCCGGCTCGTCCTGTAGTTTAACAGGACTTTATCAATTAAACTTTGGAGGTTTACAATGCTAATGCAAGTTGAACGCAATTCAATGTCACCTATTTTTTTTAAAACTACTAAAACTGAAATAGACGAGTATGATCTCGATCTCACAGTAACTGCAGCACCTGGCGAAAAACCAGGAGTTAATGAACTCATCACAAGCAGGTCTCTCTGTACACCAGGTTGTGGAAATACAGGGACAAACAACAGCTTCTGTTGTTAATACTTAAATCTATAGGAGGGGCTTGTCTCCTCCTATAGCCCCTTATAAGAAGGATTGTCTATGCACCACTACTTACATATCTGTAAAGATATAGCAGAAAAAATCCAAAACCCTCTTAACGTCAAAGAAACAATAACACACTCCATAACAAGAGGTAAGTTCCACAATAACTTATGGAATGAAACGGCTTTTTTTGAAGGCTATCCAGGTATTGCATGCTTTTACGCTGTTATGGATAAGATTGATCCTCAAGAAACGTGGAGAAAACTTTCTCACACCTATCTAAATGAGGCTATTCGTAAAGCTGAAGTGAATGGCTTTAACGACACATCTCTCTTCTCAGGAATTGCAGGGCTCTGCTTTTCAGTGTATCTTTGCTCCAATCAGGGCAAATATTATCAATCTCTTCAGGAAACTCTTGATAAATTACTTGTGGAATATGTTGAAGCTGAAATTAAGCGTTTGAATACCTCAGAGACAACCTCTTTTCATTCTTGCAACTTAATGTCCGGAGTTACTGGAATACTCGCTTACGCATTACTTCGAAAAAATGACTCTGTTTTTTTGCAGCTTGCAACCTCCATTACCAAATGGCTAGTCAATTTTTTTAATAAAGAAGGCTCCAACGCACAACCAGCATGGCATATTGCTCCAAAAGACCTTTTAGCCGACGAAGAGCGCATAAAATATCCTGAAGGGGCTTTCTTTATGAATACCCCTATTGGCATTGTAGGCTGCCTTTCTGCACTAGCTCTAGCAATAAAGGAAGAAGTGCATGTAGAACATTTACAAGAAACAGCTCTTAAACTAGCACTGTGGATAAAAAATCAAGCATGCACTTCTGAATATGGAACACTTTTTCCCAACACTTTAGATGCTAGAACATCTTCTTGTCCCTCACTCTTTGAAATCAATTATGACACCTGGTGGTCTGGAATACCTTGTGTTGCAAGAGCTTTGTATCTAACAGGAAAGGCTTTAAAAGATTTTTCTCTAACTGATTATGCGGAAAAATTGTTTGTCTCATTATTCTCTAAGCCCATAAAAGAATGGAATATGATGGGAACATCATTTTCTAATGGTCGTGCGGGTGTTTTAGCCATTACCTGCCGTATGGCTGAAGAAACACAAAACCCTTTTTTATGGAAGCAGGTTAAGAATCTAGAAGATGATCTTAAAAGTTTCTATCGTCCTCATAGCCCTTTTGGATTCCAATCAGTTTATGTAGATAATCACACGAATTACCACTGGATTGACGATCCAGGACTCTTTACAGGTGCAGTAGGCATTGCCCTCTCATTACTCCTCACCGAACACAAGGACACTTTATGGGACCGAGCTTTCTTGCTTGTATAAACATTAGAACACTTTTTTTCTATAGTTTGGTAACTTCATGATTGTAGGCACATCTTGCACAGCTCTTGTAAAACATATTGCAAGAAACTTATATCACACAAACAATTTGACAGAGGCTAATTTATTAGCATTTCCCCTCTCTCTCTCTCATGGATATCCCTCACTTGTTTTATTGTTTGCCTGCCTAGACGAACTTTTTCCAGACGAAGGCTGGGATAAAGCTGCCCACACAAATATTATTAAAATTAAAGAATCTATTGAGATGCAAGGATTATCAAACCTCTCCTTATTCAGCGGACTTTCTGGCATATGTTTTGCAATAGATGCTGCCTCAAGAAATAAAACACGTTATCAAAAATTTATTCAAACCCTTCATACATACTTAATTAACCAGATTTCCAAAAGCTACTTTAACCAGATAGAAGAAAAAGTTACTCTAGGATTACCTATCCATCCAGAGTTATGGGAAATTATTTCTGGCTTATCTGGTATTGGAATTTATTGCCTAAAAGCCATTGACAACGAAGACATTTACAATCTTCTTACAAAAATTCTGTCTTCCCTTGTTAAGTTAGCAACACACATTGAAATTGGAGGCCACAAGATACCTGCTTGGTATCATCCAAGCTATTACCAATTCATTGACCAGGATAAAATAACATTTCCATTTGGCAATTTTAATTTAGGGATGGCTCACGGCATTGCAGGGGTTATGGCTTTATTATCCATAGCAAAATTAAATGGCATTTCTGTAAAAGACCAAGAATATGCCTTAAAGTATTTTTCAAACTGGCTTTTAAGTAAAAAAATTGTAAAAAACGGCTCCATTTCATGGCCTGATCGTATATCCTTTCAAGAAGAAATCACTCATTCGAAAACCAAAACAGGCACAATGAATGCTTGGTGCTATGGGACAGCTGGCGTTGCAAGAAGTTTATATTTATGCGGGAAAGCAATTGACTCCAAAACAATACAAGAAGAGGCAATAGCTGCTTTTGAATCAATGAGTGATGTTCCAAAAAGCCCCACCTTTTGCCACGGTATCGCAGGTCTCTTAACATTAACAGATTTAATGGCTATAGATTCTCGTTCTTTTCAATTAAAGCAAAGAGTAGAATTTTTGAAATCGCATCTTTTAGACACCTATAAGGAAGATAGACCGATTGGATTTTGGGATCTGGAGCTTACCACATCTAATACAGAACCTCAAGAACGTGAAAAAATAGGGTTGTTAGATGGTTGTGTAGGCGTATTATTAACTCTTCTTGGTCCAGAAGTTTATCCTAAGTGGCAACCCTTGTTTCTTATCAATGAAAGGCTATCATGAACGATACAAAAGTATTAATTGGTATTACAGGATCCATTTCTGTTCTCCTTTTACCCAATTACCTTCTAGAGATCTACAAGCACTTCCCACGGTTAAAAATAATTTTAACTCATACAGCAAGCCAATTTATTCCAAAAGAAAGCCTTCACATACTATCTGAAGGTATCTACACACATGAATTTCCTCTGTCGAAAGAAAATATGAACCACATAGAGCTCGCTCGCTGGGCAGACGTTTTTATTATCATTCCAGCAACCGCTGATATTCTTGCAAGAGCGGCTCACGGTATGGCTGACACATTACTTGCAGCTACAATCCTAGCTTATCAAAAAAAAGTCCTTTTTGTTCCTAACATGAATAGGGCAATGTGGCAAAACAAAGCGGTACAACGCAATGTTCAGCTCCTTATTGATGACGGACATAAAATCATTCAGCCTATCATTAAAGAAGCGTTTGAATATGCTTCAAGACAATTCGAAATCAACCCTGTTTTGCCTTCAATAGAGTCTATCATGTCAATTCTACAACTCGAAATACAGGAGCAACAGTGGCAGACGATCTCTTCTTAGCAACACCCCTATTTATGGTACGCACCCCTTTTTTTCCAAAAGAGGTCTTTGATCGTATTGCTATATCATTAGACCTTCGAAAAGACCTTTTAGACTTATATAAACAGTCTATAGATTTAAGAGAGGCCATCGCCATTGCATCTCCTGAGCTTTATAAAGCACTGCAAAGCATTGATCCCGCCGATAATCAAGCTATCTTCTCTTTATTTAAATATGTCACAAGAATGGCAACTCGAGCAACTCCCTTTGGGCTATTTTCATCTGTTTCTATAGGCCATATTAGCTCTAAAACTACTGGTAATGTAGATATGTCTTATATTCAACGAGTAGCTAGACCAGATATGGAATGGTTAATGACTGTACTAGATTCTAGTAATGCAAACGAGTCTCTTGCAATTTACAGTAAAGTTAAAAAGAATCCCTTGCTTGTAAAGTCTATGGGAAGAATTTTATTACCCTACATGAGGCTAAAAACTGAAAAAGAAAAAAAGGAGATCTCCATTCAAGCAACTCCTTTAATTTTCATGATTTTAGAGAAGACAGCAGACTTTATTTCTATTCAAGAACTTCTTGATAGCTTGAAAAAAACAGCTCCTCATTTAGAAGAAGACAAATTATTACATGTATTAAAAACCCTGCTTAAAGAAGAAATTCTTATTTCATCTACTTTTCCAAGCTTACTTACAATGTCCCCACTAAAAAATCTCATAAACAATTTGCAAACAACAAATCCTAAAGTCCCTCTACTTGAATATTTAGAATCCATTTCTTCTTTTATAGAAAATTATAATCAAAAAGGTGGAGATGTATTATTCCAAGAAATCGATACGAAGATGAGATCCGTTGCAAGTCCTTCTACAGTCTTACAAGTAGATACAACACTGCACAATGAGATAAAACTTCCCTCTGCAGTTATAACGGAGATTTCACAAGCTGCAGAAGCTCTTTGGCGACTTTCTTTTGCTCCGCTTGGCATTCCTCATTTACGTAAATACCACAACAAGTTTCTAGAAAAATGGGGGATGTTTCGCATCATCCCTTTACTTGATTTAATAGATGAACATGCAGGCCTTGGCTTTCCAGAAAGTTATGAATCAAAGGAAATAGAGCAAGATAAACAATATATAAGCGAAGAGTGGCAACAATTTTTAGCATGGAAGTGGATGCTCTCTGTACAGGGCCACGAGAATGAAATTGTAATAACAGATAATGATATCGAAAAATTTGGAATCACTGTAACAAAAGAAAAGGCGCCCTCTTCTTTAGATGTCTATTGTGAAGTTATTGCTTCATCACCACAAGATATAGACCAAGGAAACTATTTAGTTGTTTTACAACCCACTGTAGCAGGTGGAGATGGGATGGCTACATTTGGCCGCTTTCTTCATCTCTTCAATGAAAATGACTTACAAGCCATACAAGATATATTGCATACTGAAGAAGCTCATGAACAAGATCAAATTTTTGTCGAAGGCTCTTACTTTCCAAGTAACGCACGCAGTGCAAACGTGGCTATTCACCCTAATCTTAGAAAGCTGAATATCAACCTTGGATACGGCAATACTCCTCAAACAATTTCTTTAGAAGATATTTATGTAGGTGCAACAGACCAGCATCTATTCCTTACTCTAAAAAATGGTCAAAGACTCAATGTTGTATCCATGAACGTTTTAAACCCTCAACTAGGTCCAAAACTCATTCGTTTCCTAAGAGAAATTTCAAAAGACCAATACCATCTGTTGCATCCTTTTCCTTGGGGAAATCTTCAAAATATGGCTTATTTACCCCGTGTAAGGTATCAAAAGACTGTTCTTCTACCTGCAAAATGGCACCTCACTTTATCATTACTTGAAGCTACCGAAAAAGACTCTATACAGACGCTTTGCAAAAAAATTGACCATTGGGCAGATAAGCAAAAAGTACCCGTAACTCTTTTCTTAATGTTTGCAGACCATCGTATTTTACTAAATCGAAAGCACGACTTTCATCTTCAAGAAGTTGCTCGCCATCTAAAAACAAGAAAAGAAATTATCTTGATGGAAAATGTTGGAGAAGTTGGATGGATAAGCAGTACGCTTGGAACATACCGATCTGAGCTTGTAATTCCTATCCTTAAAAATGCAAAATATTGCTCATCGAAACCATACAATATCCCTTTTCAAACAATCTCCCACTCTGAAAGGTGGAAAGCACCCGGATCAGAATGGACTTACACAAAATTGTATCTTAAAGAATCTGGAAAAGATGCTCTTTTAAAAAAACACTTCCCTCCTTTAATACAAGAATTAATGCCTTATCTGCACTGTTGGTTCTTTGTGCAATATAACGATAAGGAAGGTCCTCACCTTCGTCTTCGCCTTAGATATAAGGAAAATAACCACTCTACCTTCACCTTATCATCCTGGGCTGAAAAGCTCATGGAAAGCGGAGCCATTAAGGAATATTCTTTCCACCCTTATGAAAGGGAGATAGAACGGTATGGTGGGGTTTCTGCAATAAATGCAGCTGAAGAGCTATTTCATGCTGATTCTGAAGTTGCATTGTATATGCTGCATCATAAAACAACTCTTCCAAACTATGTTATAGCCTCTCTTAGTCTACTAGACTTACTTCAAAACTTTAAAATTTCTATTTCCGAACAAATCCAGCTATTTGAGAGCATGCAACTAAACAAAAAAGAACTCGAAGGATTTAGATCTTGGAAATCCACTTTGCTATCTTACGCAAAACAAATACTAGAAAAAAAGCCTGAAGTGGAAGAGGTGAATCTGCTCATGCACATATTTGCAAGAAGACATGCAGCGCAAAAAAAATATCTATCCTGTCTAAAAGAAATTCCCTCCTTAAACGCAGCGATTATAAGCATATTACACATGCATTGTAACCGCTTTTTAGGAATTAATAACAAGCTAGAACAAAAGAGCTATCTGTTCGCTTCCCATGTTCTGCAAATCTTACATAACTCATGTTCTGCAAAAACTTCAAAATAGGCTTCAAACTTATTCTTCAGGTTCTCCATCAGATTCTTCAGCCTCTTCAGGCTTTTTTGTTGCTTCTCTAATTTCCGCTACTATCTCAGTAAGCAAATTCTGATCAAGCAGAGGAATATTATGTTCCTCTGCAAGCCTCTGCTGCTCTGCTTGAAGATGGGGTAAGCGATAATTAAGAGAAAAAAGAAGCATTTTTTCTTTAGCTTCATCTGGGCCTGCAAAACATCCTCTACGTGCACGAGCTAGCTGAACAGCTGCTGCCAAAGAAACATTTTCTTGCTTAGCTTTATACAGCTCTTCTGAAACTCTTCGATATTCATCAAGTCCCCTATTTGCAGTTACAACTTCCCCTTGTATACGCCGGATCTCTACTTCTTTCTCCTCAATTGCTCGAATATTCTCTAACTTTTGATCATGCAAAAGCTTATATCTTAACTCTTCTAACTTCAAAAACATTGCAGGTAATTGCTCTCCTACAGGCCCTTCTTGCTGCTTAAGCTTAATTCTTGAAATAGCTGACGATAACACACGCTTTGCAACCTCTGGCTGTTTGTATTGGGAAAATTCTTCAACCAATGCTGCACTTTGCTCAAAAACATGATTTAAAAGTTCAGCTGTCACATGAACATCTGGATACTGACGACGTACCATCTCATTGAGAGTAAGTATCACCTGTTCTTTTGTCAGCGAATCTACACGAATTACATAAAAGCGTCGAGCACGCGCAGGATCACTCGCAATAAACTGCTGATATTCCGTATCTGTGGTCGCTCCCATAAAATAGGGAACACCCCCTGTTCCTATATTTGTATCTAAAACAGATTTTAATACCTCCGCAGATCGATCACCTCTCAATAAAGAATGAATTTCATCCAGAGCTAAAATAATATTTTTGCGATAAGGACGTATTTGCCTTAAAACACGCTCAAAGACATCAATAGTGCCTCCCATATTATCATTGGCAGACACCAAAAGAGCTGCAGAGCCTCCCAACACTTGCTTTCCTTTCATGAGAGGCTTAAAAGCATCTGGTATTTTTCCAAGTGCAATACGCCTTGCTACTTCTGTTAAAATAACTGTTTTACCAACTCCTGCAGGTCCTACCAAAAGAGGATGTTGTCTTACAGCACTACTTGTTGACTGCCAACACAAAAAAATCCTTTCAATAATATCGTCTCGTCCCAGTAAAGGCTCTATTCTTCCATCGAGAGCTTGTTGTGTATAATTTGTCAAAGGACGAATAACAGTAGGTAAAGGACGAAAGCGATCATAAACTTTCAAGGCAGTATATGAGAGTGTCATAAATCCAATTAAACTAAACAATACAACAGCTGGCAACCAATGAAAATTTGGAAAAGCATCTGCAATCACATCGCTTAAAAGCCCATCCGTAAACGTAGAAATAAACAATATCAAAATAATAAAACCTGCATAAACTTGCAGTGTTTGCATCGCTTCATAAGCACTATTGGGCAAATGATCAGCGGTAAACTGCTGAAGGGAATACCTTAGAGATTCAATTCTACCTACATCAGGAGGATCTAAAACAAGGTTTGGAGGAGGGTTAGATAAAAAAGACTGAATATGGGCAAGTTCTGCTATAAGATTGTTATGAAGGGCTTCAGTCCACCCCTCTCTATTGCGCTTAACAGCAGCTTTTATATCTTCTAAAGGAATTCTTTTTAACGCCCTTACAATTTCAATGGCATGCCCATCTACCAACCTAGTTAAGGTATCATGCACATTTTCAATAATCGCAATAGCATTTGCATCTTCAATATCAGCAGCAGGGGGAACACCTACTGCTGAATTAATTGAACCACCTCCAGAACTACTAGATCCTATACTCTGATAACTAGTCGAATATACCATAACAAAACCACCTTCTTATTGTTTTCCAGAAGGTTGTATACCTTTACGAGATTTTTTTCAATTCTTATTTAAATCTTTATTTAAAGCGCATGCTCGCTTTGCTGCTGCCTACTCCACATTCTACTGTAAAGCCCATTTTTTTGTAACAGCTGTATATGCCCTCCCTGTTCAATAATTTGACCATCTTCAAGCACAATGATTTTATCAGCATGAACAACGGAACAAAGACGATGTGCAATAATCAGCGTTGTTGAGTTCGCTGACATTTTACATATGTTTTGTTGAATTTCTCGCTCCGTACCAGAGTCAAGTGAAGATGTAGCTTCATCAAAAATATAAAGAGAGGGCTTTTTAAGTAGAAGTCTTGCTATAGCAATCCTCTGCTTTTCACCCCCTGATAATTTAATTCCTCGCTCTCCCACAACTGTATCATATTTTTTTGGCAATAACTGAATTAAAGGGTCCAACTGCGCCAGTGTAGCAGCATGATATATATCCTCTCTAGATGCCTCTAAGTTACCATACCTAATGTTGTGATATAGCGTATCATTAAGCAAAATAGTATCTTGGGGAACAATGCCAATTTGTTTGCGAAAAGAGCCTTGCAATTCACGAATATCAAAACCATCAAGTCGAACACAACCAGAAGTCACATCATACAATCGAAAGATAAGCTTAGCTATAGTAGATTTACCCGATCCACTTGATCCAACAATTGCAAGAGTGGTCCCTGAAGGCAGTACAAACGAAATATTTTTAAGGACCATGCGCTCTGAGGCATATCCAAATGATACTTGATCAAAAACCAGCTCTGGTTTTTTGAAAATTATCGTATGAGGTGCACTCCTATCTACTATTTCTGGCTTAGTATTCAGCAGAGTTGTAACAGAAACCATGTCTTGAATGCCTTTACGCACCTGATAAACAATATAATTGATATTACTAAGCGGCATAATGCATTGTAAGAGATAAGAATTAATTAAAAGAAATGATCCAAGGCTAATCGTACCCAAATGAACTTCATGACCAGTAAATAGCGTGGCACATAAAAGCCCCATACCTATCATAAACATTTGACCTAATTGAAGATAAGAATCTCGCATCCATCGTTTTACTGCCATCTGCTCTTGAGTATGTAAAAGCTGATTTATTTGAGAGCTCTCATACATTTCGTGTGCGAAATATTTCACTGTTTCAATATTTAATAAACTATCAACAATACGCGCTGTTGCTTGAGCACAAGTTTCATTATGCTGCATCTGCAGTTTTGTAACTTTAGCCAAAGAGAGATAATTCAACCATAAATACCCTAAGATACCACCACAAATTGCAAGACCATACAAAAAACCAAACAAAACGCTCACTATAACTAAAACAAGCATAAGTTCAAGAAGCACCGGTAATAAAAAAAGCAAAATACCCCAAAATATACTATCAAAGCCATTTTGGGCCTTTTCAATAGAACTTGTAAGCGCTCCTGTTTGCCTTTCAGCATGAAACCGTGCTGATAATGACAGCAAAGTTTCAACAATTGACATAGAAAGAGATCTCTTTCCACGCTCTAAAATTTTATACATAGCCAACATACGCAGTTGATTCATCATTTGACTCATCATCCAACCAGTCCCATAAGCACACAACAATATCCCAAGAATCAAAAAAGACTCTTGATGTGTATAAGAAAAATGATCGATAATCATCTTGAAGATATAGGGAATGGTAATAGATATTCCTACAGCAACAACCACAAGAAGTAATGCGCCTATTAATCGACGCCTCATCGTCCATACGTGTGGAAATATCCATGAAAGCACATGTAACACAGATGAGAGCTCCTGCGTGGTATCAGCTTTAGTCATAGATTGGACTTAGCTGTTGATGTGACCAATGGTGAATTGGTACACGCAACAATGATCTTCCCTCTCAAGCATCTTTTCAAGTTCTAGGTCCCTTTGAAAGACGTTCTCTAATGTTAGAGGGATCTTTTGAGAAGACATAAACTGCCGGATGGAAAATCTTGCTCCTTTTCTTGCTGTACGCTGAATTGCCTGTAATAATCTTCTAAAATCACTTTCATTGATGTAGGAGGCAACATCTGAAAGTGAATAACAGTCAAAACTATTGTCAGGGGCCTCTTCTAAAAAATCAATGATGTTATGCGTATGGATAGAGAGGCGATCAAGCCGCGTCTTTATAAGTAAGGCTGATTCTTTAAGCATGCAAGGAGGAAAAGCTTCTCTGCCTACCTCTCCTTTAAAAAGAAGGGATAACACAGAGCTATTTTTTGCTGGAAAATTCATTAGATATTGATACATTCTCTTATGAAGGTACGTGCCAATGGAATTTACAGAAGAATCTACATTAAAGAACAAAGCAGGATCTTTCAGAACAAAGCGTGTAAACCAAGGGTTCAACATAACCTCGTAAAACCGTCTCCAGGCCCTTGTATCCCAATGCCTTTGAACAAATTCTTTCTGCTCTTCCAAATTTTCCATCTCAAAGAGCTTACGGATTTTTTTGCCTCTAAACATCTGAATCAAGCGAGCCAAGCGCTTAAACCAAACCTCTAACTTCCCTTGATAAATGATCCCTTTCTCAAGCATCTTCTTGTTCTTTTCCCAAAAAGTGCGTACATCTGTTTCTAATGAGGCGAGCACTTTTTGTCTTAAAAGGTCCATTTCAGCACCTCTACCACCGAACAAAAATGTGATGTAATCCTCGTATTCTAGCTCTTGAAGACCTGCGCACTTAAGCTTTAATAAATAGTTCTGTATCTTATTTATATCAACAGACACAACTTGTGCGCATTCTGGAAAGAGTAGATTTAACGGTCTATCACCACTTGCAGTAATACAGACGACACGATCTGTCTTCTGTATTTTTAATGCCTTATACTCAGAATTCCAATCTTCATTACCAAAACTATAACTCAAACGTGAAAAAAAATCTTTCATTACCAACTCATACTAAATGTCATATCGTCTACCATCTTCAGAACGAGGAATATATTTGATGAGAATATCCACAAAATCGCTCCATCTACCATCTTGAATGGGTTGAAAAATAAGTGAAACATCAATACCTACTCTACTTGCAAAATCTTGAATATAATCTAAAGGCATATTACAAAGCCTGTTTTCATCAGAAAGGCTGTCTCTGATCCCTGCAAAAAAATCTTTCCAAACCCAGCCCCTTGTTTTAATCACATGCAAGCCCACCTTCAACCTCTCATCAGTAAATAGTGCCATAAGAAATTTAAGAGGGTGAATATGATCTATTCTATCACCAGCCCTTTCTAGAGCACTTTTACTACGCCATATTTTTGTTAAAGTCGCATTTGCAAGAGTAGTCACGATAAACGTAATATCATTTTTTTCTGCAACGGAGACTTCCTGATTATAATCTCGTTGAACATCCACAGGATGCTGCTGGACCATTACACTTTTACTATTTGCAACAAAATCCACTCCAACAATTCTCTCTCTGTTAGAGTCCCACCTGCCTACTAAAATAAAGGGCTCATCTACTTCTTTTGAAAGTTCTGCTAAACTCTCAATTTTTTCTAATACATCACCGATTGTCTCTTCAGCATTTACCTCAAACGATAATTCTTCTACAGTAATGTCAATTTCTGACACATTTTCTGCTACCAACGATGAAAAAACAAAGATTCCTAAAAAAAGCATAAGAGAATGAAATTTCATAATACCACCCAAATTATCAAGCTCCAGCTATTAAAAGGGCTTTCTAATAAAAAGTCGACAAAATTTAGAGGATTCTCTTAAAACCAGTAATTACAAAGCAAGCGCAAGCCATAAACTCTAAACTTTGTATCTATGAAATCAAATGGGTAATTCTCTCTGCCCCCATAATGACGAAACTGAAAAAATGGCACACAAGAGAGTGTAAACACCTTTTTATGTTGGGATAATTGATAGACGATAGGAAGTTCTAGTGCATATTGCATTTCATTTTCTATAATGAATAGACTATCATCTTCATCAGGATCACCCGTTACCTCGCAGCGCCCTTCTAACATCCATTTCATTAAGACGTTTAAACCAATAGAAAATCTCTTAGACATTTTAACTTCCGATAAGAAACCAAAAGAAAAATATGTAATCTTATCTTTAAATTGAAGAATAAGAACAGAGGGAGGCAAATAACTATTCACTTGCTCCAGGTATCCATAACCAATAAAAGGGGTAAACAGAGAAGAGTATCTACAATTATCCTTAATCGTAAATCCCAAACGAGCTTCTATTTCTTCATCTGTAAAATTTGAAGCCAAATCTTTTCCAAGAGCACTTTTTCCATTTATTCTTCCATTGGCATAAGTTCCTATTAGGCCCCAATAAAAAGAATTTGGCTTAATGCGCTCATATGTCCCATAAACTCCTATCAATGTGCCTGACTGCCAAGCACCGCCCTCCTTCATACGCTTTAAATAATAGCCTTCTGGACCAATACAAATTTTTTGAGTAGGGCACTGAAAAGCAAACATCCCTGTTTGCAGAGCACACAAAACCAACAAAAAAACTAGAACTTTACAGAACTTTAACAAAAAAAATTCCTAGCGCTTAATCAAATGAAAGGATCCGATATGGATAACATTTATACACAAACAAGTTCAAGAATTGTTTTTTGAACTTGTTTGTGTATATGCATCTTTTGCTGAAACCGCTTCTAGATAGAGCTTTGTAATTGGACCTATTGCAAGAAGTGAAATATTTTTTGGAAATACTTTGAAAATTTTTAAAAATGCATCTACCGTAGATGGACTTGTAAAAACAATCTCTTCAAATTCATCCAAAGAGGGGAGTTCTTTAGGGAACAACAATTCTGTATCATAAATAGGTTGTGAAAAATGCTGAATCCCTCTTTCCTTTAAAAATTCTCTTATAACCACTCTTGCGCAAGATGAATGCAAATAAAGAACATTGTCATTGCTTAAACATTCTTGCAAAAGCTCAATAACACCTTCTGCCGTTTCTTTTTTAGCTACAATCCCATTAAAACCATATTCAAAAAGCGCATTCTGTGTTGCCATACCAATACAAATAAGTTTTTTTTCATGTAAAAGTTCTAGTAGCTGTCTATCTGCTAAAGCATTACATAGTATTTTAACAACATTTTGACTCGTAAAAATAACCAAGCTAAATTGAGAAAAATGCTCCCACATCTGCTTATAACAGGTATCATTTAGGTTTTTTTCAACAACTTGAATGAGTGGCAGATGGTATACAGGCTTTCCATAGCGAGCAGGATCTAACCCAAGATACAAAACTCTCTTCATTTAGGAAGCCAGACTAGAAAACATAGCTCTCATTTCACTATCATCTTCTCTTACAACAACTGCAAGCCTGCCTTGTAAAGGCACTGTACTACCTAAAAGCTTTATACAATTTATGTTTGATAACAGCCCTAAACGGATCAATGCCGCTGTTGCAACAACAACACCGTCCACTTCTTTTGTGTTTAACTTTTGCAAACGCACATCAATTGCACCCCGAATATCCACAAAAGATAGGTCTTGTCTTAGTTTTCGAACCATTTCTTCTCTTCTTAAAGAAGATGTTGCAATAATTGCACCAGCTCGTAATGAAAAAAAATCCTCTCCCTCTCGCAGTACCAGGCTATCTGAAGAGTCTACACCCTTAGTAAGGCATGCAATAATAAGACCTTTTGGTAGAGGATCTGGAAGATCTTTTGCAGAATGTATACTAATTCTACATCCGCCTTGAAGCTGTAGCTGATCAATCTCTCTGGTAAAAAAATCTGTTTTTTCAAGTGTTCTCAGCGTTGTTGTTTGATCCATGTCACCCATTGTCTTCAACCAGATAGGTGTAAAAACAATAGAGGGGTAAAAAACTCTAATCTCTTCATACACTTCTCTAAATTGAGTCCTAGAAAGCTTTGAGTCTCTAGCACCTACAATAATATTAAGAGGGAAGCAACACATCGATAGCCTCTTCAACGAATTCAACACCCTTTAAAACCAATTTTTTATGAAATTCTTCAGAAATTCCAGCTAAGTTACGCTTTGGAATTAAACATCTGGTAAAACCCATGTGAATGGCTTCTTTTAAGCGCATCTCTATGCGAGAAACAGATCTTACTTCACCTCCAAGACCTACTTCACCTACAACTATCACTTCTGGATGAACTGCTTTGTTAATAAGAGAAGATGCAATAGCAAGAAGCACGCCTAAATCAAGTGCTGGTTCAATAATACGAATACCTCCTGCAATGGAGACAAACACATCTCTTTGATGAAGAGGGTAGCCAACTCGTTTTTCCAATACTGCCAAAAGTAGCGCCATTCGATTTTGATCAAGGCCTGCAGAGCGTCTAGAGGGTGATGTAAAGACTGTATGACTTACAAGTGCTTGCACTTCAATAAGGATGGGCCGCGATCCTTCAATAGTGGGGACAATAACAGAGCCAGAGCTGCCTCGTTTACGCTCTTCTAAAAAAATCTCCGAAGGATTGTGCACTTCTGTAAGCCCTTTTGTGCCCATTTGAAAAACTGCAATATCATCTGTTGGACCAAAGCGATTTTTAACAACACGCATCATGCGAAATTGATTTTGCTTATCACCCTCAAAATATAAAACTGTGTCCACAAGATGCTCAAGGATCCTGGGCCCTGCAATTTCTCCTGACTTTGTAACATGTCCAATCAAAAATGTAGAAATGCCTCTACCTTTAGCAAGGTGCATAAGCTCTGCAGTGCACTCTCGAACCTGTGATACAGAACCTGGTGCCGAGGGAATCTCTGGCTTATAGATAATTTGAATGGAGTCAATAATTAAAATGCTTGGATTTAAAGCATCCACCTGGGCCTGAATAAGGGAATAATTGGTCTCAGAAAGAAGTAATAAGTTATCACTGTCTATTCCTAAACGCCTAGCTCTCATTGAAGTTTGAGAGACCGATTCTTCTCCACAAACATAAAGAACTAAATGCCCCTGCTTTGCCAGCAACGAGGCCACTTGTAATAAAATAGTTGATTTCCCAATACCAGGCTCACCACCAACTAATGTTAAAGAGCCAACAACAATGCCGCCGCCAAGTAATCGATCAAATTCGATAAACTCTGTTTGAAAGCGCGGCTTTTCTACTAGACTAACTTCCTTTAAACGAACAGGACGAGAGGTTTCTTGCGCCTTGTCGCAAAAGCGCTTTGTCTTAAGAGAGACTTCAATTTCTTCCTGAAGAGTATTCCATTGGCTACACTGAGGACATTGCCCAGACCATTTATACTGATTGTGACCGCACTCAGCGCATGACCACACTATCTTTTGTTTTGTCATACAAACTCTTGAAAAGCCAAAATTTTATGAAGAGCATCGCTTGCAGCTTCTTGCTGCGCCTCTTTTTTCGAAGCCCCCGTTCCACTTCCCACTTCTTCTTCATTAATATGAACAGACACATGAAAAACTTTGCTATGATCAGGTCCCGTCTCACTTACAACTCTGTATACGGGAGTCTGCTGGAATTTTTTCTGGCTATAATCTTGCAATTCTGCCTTCCAGTTACGAAGAGGCATAGTCAAAATACGGTCCATCTCATTTTGAAAATGACCAAACAAAAATTTACTTGCAGCTCCAATACCACCATCTAAATAAATTGCACCAATTAGGGCTTCGAAAAGGTCGGCTAATATAGATTCTCGTCCTCTACCATCATTCATTCTTTCTCCCTTACCAAGGAGCAAAAAACTCTCAACATTTAATTGATTGATAAACAAAACACAACAAGCCCCCTCTACTAGGCGAGACCTAAGATACGATAAATCTCCTTCTGTATTCAGAGGAAGAGAGCTGTAAAGGTAATCTGCTACCAATAGTCCCAATACAGAGTCGCCCAAAAATTCCAAGCGCTCGTTATGCTCCCTAGTCATATCTTTATTTTCATTTACAAAGGAGCGATGAATAAAAGAAAGTGCCAGCAAATTTTTGTCTTTAAAGACATAGCCTAGCTTTTCTTCAATCTCAGGAGCCTTTTCAATAAGTTTTTCGACTGAATTTACCATGAAAGACAGTGTACAGAAGAGTTGCTTTTTGTGGCAAGCTTCTCTATAATCACTTTCCACTAAATGTGAGGAAAAAAAATGAAGTGGACTATCACAACTCAACACAAAGATTTTTTTGAATCGCATTCTTTCATTGCATTTGAAGAATTTCTCTCCAAAGAACAAGTAGAACTTGCAGCGGACCTCGTAAAAGAATTTCTATGTAACCATTTCCATATCCCAAAAGACACCTTCTTTACACTCACACCAGAAGATGTTTTCCTTGCAAGCAGAGATCTTTCTAGAAATATGCCCATTTTGCGCAAAATAATTTGTAATAAGCAACTAGGAAGCATTGCAGCAGAGCTCATGCTAAAAAAGCATGTACGACTAGGCTTTGATCAAATTATTTCTACCACACAACTTCCCTATCAAGGAAAAAATGAATTCTTCTCAAAGCTCTTGAATAAAGAGCATCGCCTACCCGAAATAAGTTCTATACAAGGCATACTTGGAGGAGCTCTCATTTTACTCTCAGAAAATACACCCTCTTTCTTTGAAGAAGAACAAGAACTCTTTTCTAGCAAAAGTCTGTTTCCTAAAAGACCAGGGGACATCGTCTTTTTTAACCAATACTTCCCCCTCTCTTTCAACCTTTTCTATGGACAAAAAGAAGCCCTTTACCTTTTAGTCACCTTTACTGAAACCAACGCTGTCTACATCCACAACGAAAAAGACCCACATACACATGCCCTAAAGTCAATTGGATATGTGTTTGGAGACCGCTTTCAAGAAAAATACCACCCCACACTTGCCTAACGCCATGTCTTTAACCATACATCATACTCTAATGGCTTCAACCGAAACCTTGCAATATTCCCTTTATGCAAACTCATCAGTTCAATTTCAATTATTTCAATAAATTTTGCCTGATCATTAGGTACAACGCATTCAGAAGCTTTTTTCCTAATAAATGTTATTGCTGCTAACTTATCCATGCATCCACAAATAATTTCTCTTACCGTTGTGATAATAAGATCACGGTAGCGCAAACGAAAAGGATCTGGCTCTCCAAGTTCTTGACGCGTTGCTGAATAAAGAGAACTGGAACGCTCATAAGCCCACACAAACACTTCACGCAACAATTCAATACGATTTAATTCATATACACCAAGAAGACCACTGACATACTCATCTTCAGGCACATCCACAAATGATAAGGGACATAAGTTTTCACGAATTAGAGGAATATTCGCAGCAAGCCTCGAAACCCTCTTATTAACATCCAAGAAAGGTTGTAAATAAGGTAATTGAACCATCACAAAAAATGATTGTTCAAATGGATCTGTAATAGCATTAGCAGTATCCAAAATCTGTTGAAAATACTCGCTAATCAATTGTGGAATCGCCAGAGGCTGGTACACCGATTTGGCTATGCCTACTGGTTGGGAGCGCAAAGCACCACAAGCTCGCTGATCACGTAGTAAATTATCTGACAAGAGCGCATGCAGGTTAAAAATAATAAAGCTATTAAACTTCATCTGATCAGCCAATTCCACTATAAACTCAATAGCGGCTTTATGATTCAAGATCATTTGAGCTTCCAGACTATCTTTACCCTCTGAAACCTCTCCTAGTTCCAGCAATCGCTCTGTTTCAAGAAGCGAATAAGTATTTCCTTCCAATCGACTTGAATTCCATGATAGATCTATCAATAGACGGTTTAAAATTTGCTTGGCATAAGTTCCTGCTGGACGTTTACCATTTGGTGATTTTCCTATTTTAAATAGATAATTTCGCATACTTTCAGAAAGATAATATGTTTCATTAGGACGATATTTATCGAGAAATTCTCGGTTATAACCAACTGGATGGCGCGCTTGAATAACCCTGCGAACGTTTGTTCGAATGGACAAAGCCGTTGATGATAGGGGTATCAATATTTCTGTTTGCCTATCAGCTAAACTTTCATCTTTTACTGATATAATAGCTTCTGCAACGGGCAAGTGATACCGTCTAGAACGAGCTTTTCCCGAGATATTTAAGCGTCCTTCCATTACCAAAAGGGTTAAATACCGCTGCAAAGAACGCTTGGCCATAGTAGGCATCAATACCTGCAAAATATCCCCTAAAGAAGCTCCTTGAGAAAACCGTTCTACTATTTGCAAAATAGCATCAAGGATTTTATTAGAAATTTGTTTTGCCAATCTTCCTCCGGTATAATGTCGCGATTCTACTAAATTGTGACATTATAGAGGTTTTAATGTCGCGATTCTTCTTATTTTAACTCATCTTTCGCAAGAGCCTATTTTAAAGTTTTTACGTAATATGAGTTATTTTAAGTGCCACTTAGCAAGAAGAGCATCATACTTACCATTTTCTTGTAACTTCTGAAGACCCTCATTGAATCTCTTGATCAATTTTGGTTCCTGATCGATCAAAGTAATTAAGCGAAGACCTATGTTATTCAAAGGTTTTCCGGCAACTTTCAACTGACCATAATAAATGTCCCTTACATATCCATAAGCAGGCAAAGCAGGCATTAAGACAGCATTGATATTTTGGGCTACTACCAAATCTTCTAAAGCCGCTGGAATACTATTATAAGTTCTTATGATAATGGCTGGATTTTGCTCTAAGAGCGTTATTGAGGAAGATCCTGCAAGAATACCTACTTCTTGACCAGACAAGTCTCCTATGGAAACAACATCTGCATCAATAGGAACTACTAATACAGGACCTAGCGACAAGTAAGGGGAGGAAAATGAATAAATTTGATTGTATCCAACAACGGGCGGAATAGAGCCTAAAATAGCATCCCAATTACCAGCAGATAAGCCATATTCCAAAGAACTTGAGCTAGTAAGATAAAGAGTAACAGACAATCCCTCCTCCTCAGCTATAGCACGAACAAGATCGTCTGAAAATCCGAGTACACCTGGCTCCTTACCCATTAAAGTCATAGGATACCAAGAGGGATCCCTTGCTATGCGGTATGTGCCCTCCTCTAAATCAGGAGATGTGCACGCACAAAAACCTAAAATACAGATAAGTAACAGACATCTTGCATAATTAGCTTTGCTTGGAAAAATTGAAATTTTTTGAGTAGATTTATTGATAAGTTTTGAGAGCATATGTGAATATATGGTTGAAAAATTTAACGATAAAGATGTCAAAAAAACAATTCTTGAACTTGTTTGTGTATAATTACGCAAGAAGTTTAATAGCAATACTTTCATCATACATTAATCTATAACTGATGAGCAATGTTTTCAGCTACCTTTTTAGCTCTAACAATGCAGTCATTTATAGAAACACCATAAAATGCATTACCAAGAATATGAATATTAGGGGAGAGTTTCAAAAGAGACTCTTCTATTTTTTTAACACGATCGAGGTGACCAAGTGTATATTGAGGGATGCGCGCTTTTCTTACAAAAGATGCAACAGAAGGCTCAAAAACATTAAGGTGTCTCTGCAAACTTATCAAAGCATGTCCTAAAGGATCGTCTAAACCACCTTTTAACATTACAGTGAGTCTTGTTTCATCTTTTAACATATTTTGCTCTGGAAAAACAGATGACTCAAAGATGACCCCCATTATCTTTTCTTTTTCCTTTGATGGCACAAGGTAACCAAAACCACTCCTTGTTAATACCTTTTTATTATAACAAAGACTAACAACGTCTATAGATTGATAAGGTATGTTTTTCAATTCAGAGCCAAGCTTCTGTGAATGAAAAGAAATATGATCAGCAAAAACATCAGCAGGTAGTGTACTACAAAGAATATCTGCAGAAAAAGAGCCCTCATTTGTAGAAACAGTAATTAATTCATCAAAAAATGTGAAACCATTACAAGAGCAATTTGTTTTTATATCCTCCCCAAGAAACTTTTCAAGTGCTTTTGGAAGCATTTGCATTCCGTTTTTAAAAGAATAAATATCACTTTTGACAGAAGATTTAAGCATGCCCTTCACAAGCGATCCATACTCTTGTTCAAATCTCACAAAATTTGGAAAGCACGCGTTCATAGAAAGCTCATGCATATCTCCTGCATAGACACCACTTACTAAGGCATCTACAAATATCTCTGTAACCTGGCGGCCAAAATGACGCGTAAAAAACGAGGCTATCGATTCCTCCTGAAACTCTTTTCTAACTTTATACATAACTTCTTTTACCAAAGAAGGAGCAAGGACCTTAAAAAATGAAGAGAAAAGAAATTCAAATAAAGAGCGCGGAACAGCTCTTAACTTACCACTTTCAAACAAAAAACGTACTTTAGCACATTTTGAAGCAGGTAATAATTGATCTACAAGAGAAAGCTCTTTGACAAGTGAGAAAACTTCCTGAACAGCAGATGCACGAAAACTTCTAGGCCCCTTCTCGATTAAAAAATCATGCTGCTCTGTCTGCATCCAACCACCAACAACAGCTTCTTTTTCAAGAAGAGTGACCTTTACACTATTACCTAAGAACTTTTTTAAAAAATAACCCAAAGAAAGCCCTGAAATACCAGCTCCAAGAATAACAATATGAGGAGGTGCTCTTTTAGGCATTGAGCTCTAACCCCTTCTCTTTCACATAGCGGACTAAAAATTTAACATTTTCAACTGGTGCATCAGGAGTAATTCCATGCCCCAAATTAAAAATAAAGCCAGGATCCTTTTTCATTGCATGGAGAATGCCATCCACTTCTCTCTGTATTGTTTTTTGAGAACCATATAAGCAAAACGGGTCTAAATTCCCCTGTAGAGCAATGTTTTTTATGCGCTTTCTTATATCACCTAAATGCGATCCGCAATCAATACTAATTGCAGCAGGCTTAAGATCCGCCATATCACTTGCCCAAAGAGAAGATCCCTTGCAAAATAAGATTAAAGGAATATTTTGACACACCCTTGAATCCACCACCTTTTTCATAAAAGCCAGCGAATACTTTTTAAATGCATCATAACTTAAAATGTAACTCCACGAATCAAACAGTTGCAGTGCTTGTACACCATGAGCGCACTGCATATCCAAAAATTGGATAATCGCATGACTTAATTTATCGAGTAAGCACAAGAAACTTTCAGGATCACTATACAACCATGTTTTTGTTTTTTTAAAATCCTTGCTAGTTCCTCCTTCAATCAAATAACTTGCGATTGTAAAGGGAGCGCCAGCAAAACCAATCAGAGGAACTTTTAGTTGTGGTATGATCTGTTTTATTGCTTGTGCTACATAAGAAAGAGAACTTGTAACATCTTTTTGCACAAAATTCTGCACATCTTCTCTGGTAATTGGGTTTTTAATCACAGGGCCCACATGCTCTACAAAGTCATATTCTATACCAAAAGCATCCAAAATCACTAAAATATCAGAAAAAAGTATCGCCGCATCCACGCCTATCAAATCAACGGGTTGCAATGTAATTTCAGTAATCCATTTTGGATCTCTGAATAACTCAAGCAATTTTCTGTCTTTCTTAAGGGAGCGGTATTCTGGTAGATAACGACCCGCTTGACGCATAAGCCAAATAGGTGGCCTGGACAAATTACGAGAATAAAGAGCATCTAGCAAAAGAGAATTCATCATACACACCTAAGAATACATTTATGAGAGATTACAATTTTCTATTGTTTTTTTAAAAGAAATGATTAATAACTCATCTTTTAGAAAAAATAATTGGTTTTAGGTAATCTGCATGAGACAACTGATGCGTCCTCTATTTATTGCTCTCTTATTCATTGGAAGCATCACCTCCTCTTGTAAAAGTGATACACACGAAGAAACAAGATCACCAACTTCCGTTACAGCCTTTGAAGTCCAGCCAGCAACGATTCCTGCCGTTTTTAATTATGTGGGCTTTGCAGAAAGTACACACCTTGTAGAAATACGTGCTCGTGTGGAGGGCTATCTTGACAAAATCGCTTATACAGAAGGCTCTTTTGTTGAAAATGGCCAGCTATTATTTCAATTAGATCCAAAACCCTTTATTGCAGCCCTTGACAATGCTAAAGGACTCCTTGCTAAGGCAAAAGCTATTTTGTGGAATGCCAATACGACTGTAAATCGTTTGAAGCCACTTTTTGCACAAGATGCTATTAGCAAACGAGACCTTGACAATGCTATTGCAAGCCAACTTGCAGCCCAAGCAGAAGTGGATTCTGCAAATGCTCAAGTCGTAGAAGCAGAATTGAAGCTTGGGTATACAACCATTGCAACACCTGTAACTGGCCTTTCTGGAAAATCACATTTTCGAGAAGGCGCCCTGATTACCTTAGGACCAGATTCTAGCATGCTGACTACAGTATCTGTCATTGACCCCATATGGATTTATTTTAGTGTTTCAGAAACAGATATTTTGACAACAAGAATGCAAGCATCCAAAGGTATCATCAAACTGCCCAAAGACAATAACTTTGATGTAAGACTTATTCTTGGTAATGACTTTGTCTATCCAGAACTTGGCAAAGTAGATTTTACCTCCCCAACGCTAAACCAAAGCACAGGCACGCTTGAAGCAAGAGCTGTCTTTGCTAACCCCCTAGCAATATTAAAACCAGGTCAATTTGTGAAAGTGCAGGTCCTTGGCACTGTAAGACCAGATGCCATTATCATCCCTCAACAAGCAGTTCAACAAGGGCAAAAAGGAATGTATGTCTATATCATTGACAAAGACAATAAAGCCGAGATGGTCGAAATTGATCCTGGAGAGTGGTTTGAAAACTACTGGATCATTAAATCTGGGCTTAAGCCAGGTGATCTAGTCGTCTCAGATGGCGTCAATAAGGTATATCCAGGATTACCTGTTACTATTACAAAACAAATAAAGTATATCCCTCAAGAAGAGCCAAAACTTATGCAAGGTATCGATCAAACTACAAATAAAGCTCTTGGACCAATCACGACTGGTACTACTACAGAAACTCAGCAAAAAGGATCTTGATGCTGTCTCATTTTTTTATTGACAGACCTATATTCGCATCCGTTCTATCCATTATCATTACATTCATGGGGATAGCTTCCCTCTATATGCTTCCAGTCGAGCAATACCCCAATATTACACCTCCTCAAATACAAGTAACTACAAGTTACACAGGAGCTGATGCTTTAAGTGTTGCCAATACAGTTGCATCTCCTATTGAACAGCAAGTTAACGGCGTCGAAAATATGATTTACATGAACTCACAAAGTTCATCTAACGGCGATATGGCCCTCAGCGTATTTTTTGAAATTGGTAGTGACCCCGATATGGCCCTTGTTAATACACAAAACAGAGTTAATCTAGCACTTCCTCAACTACCAGAAACAGTACAAAGATATGGTGTTACAGTACAAAAGCAATCTACCAGTATTCTCATGATCATCGCCATGCAATCACCCGACGGCAGGTACGATCCTATTTTTACAAGTAACTATGCAACTATCAACGTAATTACAGAACTTTTGAGAGTACCTGGCATTAGTAACGTCCAAAACATTGGCGCAAGAGACTACTCTATACGTGTGTGGATCAACCCAGATAAGCTTGCCCAACTTCACTTAACAATTTCTGATATTACCGACGCCATTCAGGAGCAAAACCATCAATACCCCATTGGCCAAATTGGTCAAGCTCCAACAAAAGATAATGTTGTTCTTACAATACCAGTAACGGCTCTTGGCCGTCTCAGTACTCCCGAAGAATACGATAACATTATTATTAGAGCCAATTCCGATGGTTCTATGGTTTTACTTAAAGACGTTGCCTACACAGTTCTTGGAGCGCAGCTTTACAATCAAGCTGGCGAATTAAACGGAAAGGCCGTTACAACCCTTGCCGTCTACCAACAAATTGGCGCCAATGCTCTTGATGTTGCAGAGGGTGTAAAAGCTTCTATGACAAAACTTTCTAAAAGCTTTCCTTCTGGCATTGAATACTCCATACCCTACGACTCAACTCTCTACATTAAAGCATCGATCAAAGACGTATTCAGAACGATTTTGGAAGCTGCAGTTCTTGTAGTTCTCATCGTATTTGTTTTCTTACAAAAATTAAGAGCCACACTCATTCCTGTTCTTGCCCTTATCATATCCATTATTGGTACGTTTTCTGGCATGCTTTTACTAGGATTTTCTGTAAATACGCTCACACTATTTGGAATGGTGCTAGCTATTGGTATAGTGGTAGATGATGCGATCGTCGTCGTCGAAAATATTGAACGCAATATGCGCGATTTAGGACTTGATGCAATCACTGCTGCAAAAAAAGCTATGGATGAAGTTACAGGACCTGTCATTGCCATCGTATTCGTATTATGCGCAGTATTTTTACCCGTAGCTTTTATGGGAGGCATTGCGGGGCAACTTTATAAGCAATTTGCTATCACAATTGCTATATCCGTCGTTATATCTGGGTTTGTAGCTCTTACACTAAGCCCTGCAATTGCAGCTATCGTCCTTAAAAGTCATGCAAAAGAGCCAAAATTTGGTATATGGTTTAATAAAGGTCTTGATTATGTAACAAACGGGTATGGCCACGTTGCCACATGGCTTATTCATAGAAGAGTCATAGGCCTTATTATCTTTGGAGCCATCTGTACAGCTTTAGTTGTTCTATTTAAAATAACACCCTCTAGTTTTGTTCCAGAAGAAGATCAAGGTTATATCATCGCTATGTCCGTGCTTCCAGATGCAGCTACCGTAGATCGTACAATAAAAATTGATGACCTCATGTATGACATGGCAAAGGATAATCCAGCCATCGAAAACTTTGTTTCTCTAAACGGCTTTAGCGTCCTTGATAACTTAAGTAGAACAAATATTGGAACAAACTACATTGTTTTAAAAGATTGGGATAAACGCACAAAATCCTCAGAACTTGCAAGTAATGTCCTAAAAGAACTTACAAAAAAATACTTTTCTATAGAAGGTGCTCAAATACTCCCCTTCAACCCCCCTTCCATACCAGGCCTTGGAACCGTAGGAGGCTTTCAATTTTGGATTGAAAATAGAGGAGATGGAGGCATAGAGCTACTACAAAAAGTTACTCAAGATTTTCTTGCAAAAGCAAAAATGCGAAAAGAACTTACAGGGCTTACCTCAAGTATGCAAATAGACAATATGCAACTCTACATCGACTTAGATAGATTCAAAGCAAGATCTCTTGGAGTCAGCATTGAACAAGTGTATGAAACACTGCAAGTATTGCTCGGTTCTTTATACGTCAATCAATTTAATAAATTTGGACGCGTATTTAAAGTTATGGCTCAAGCGGAACCTGCCTACAGAAGTGATATAAAAAATATTGGAGAAATGTATGTCAGGGGGAAAAATGGGGATATGATCCCATTAAAATCCATTGTCTCTGTAGTTTATAGCAAAGGTCCATCTTTAGTAAATCGTTTCAATAGCTATCTAGCATCAAAAATCAATGGAGGAGCAGCTCCTGGATATAGTTCTGGTGATGCTTTAAAGGCAATGGAAGAGATTGCTAAGGAAGTTTTACCAACCGGTATTGATTACGCTTGGGATGGACAAGCATTTCAAGAGGAACAATCTGGAGGTGCATCTTCTATCGTTCTTCTTGCAGGCCTTGCCATGGTGTTTTTAATCTTATCTGCTCTCTATGAAAGATGGTCTCTTCCTTTTGCCATCATCTTGGCAGTACCCTTTGGAATTTTTGGAGCATTTATTGCCATATGGATTAAAGGTATGTCCAACGATGTATACTTTCAGGTAGGCCTTGTTACACTTATTGCCCTGTCAGCAAAAAATGCTATCTTGATTGTGGAATTTGCTGTCCTCAAGCAAAAATCAGGCCTATCCATCATCGATGCGGCAATTGGTGCTGCAAAGCTTCGCTTTAGAGCCATTATGATGACTTCTTTGACCTTTGTTTTTGGTGTTGTGCCTCTAGTACTCAGCACAGGAGCTGGAGCTGCAAGCCGCCATTCTGTAGGTGTTGGCGTTATGGGAGGCATGTTGTCTGCAACATTCCTTGCTATATTTTTTGTGCCTCTCTTCTATAGATTAATTATTGAGTTTGTAACAAGAAAAGAAAAAACAGAGCCTGTAAAGACAAAAGAAGGGGTAAAGCCGTGAAAAGGTTACTCTACCTTCTAGCTTTTTTCTTTCTTTTACAATCTTGTTCTCTCAACCCCCCCTACAATAGACCAAGCCATACTTCGCCTCCTAATTGGCGCTTTGCAGCAGACAATACAAGCACAGCAAATAATTTTCGTTGGTGGAAACAGTTTCAAGACCCCATTCTTGACGCACTTATTTGTGAAGCACTTCGTTACAATTATGATATTAAAATAGCTGCTGCTACAGTATGTGCTTTTTATGCACGCCTTGGCATTGCCGCGTCTGCGCAATACCCTCAAGTTAATGGGAATATTGTTGTTGGAAGACAACAAACAGCAACAGCTCTTGTTCCTTCACTTCCTGGACAAGCAAGAATTTACAACGTATATGAAGGACTTTTAAACTTCTCCTTTGATCTTGACTTATGGGGGCAACTTCAAAGCTTGACAGAAAATGCTCTATACACATATTTAAGTACCATTGAAGCAAGAAGGTCCATTGTTTTAACTGTTGTTAGCGGTGTTGCTGCAGGATACCTTCTTTTGAGACAATTCGATGAGCAGCTAAAAATTTCAAATGACACATTAAAATCTAGAATAGAATCTCTAAGACTTGCAAAAGCTCGTTTCGAGGGAGGGCAAACCTCTCTTATGGAGGTAAGGCAAGCTGAATCAGAAGTTGACGATGCAAAAGTGCAAGTCATTCAATTTGAATTACAAATTTCTCTCCAGGAGGATTTAATTAGCGTGCTCATTGGAGCCAATCCAAGTCCCATCTTAAGAGGGCGCTCTCTTGAAACATTGCCCATCCCTCCACATATTCCAGCGGGCCTTCCCTCATTTCTATTATGTCAAAGACCAGATATTATTGGTGCAGAAGAACTAATCATTGCGGCCAATGCTAGAATTGGAGCTGCAAGAGCCCAGTTTCTTCCCAATATTAGTTTAACTGGCCTATATGGCACTGAGAGCACATCACTAAAGAGCTTGTTTACAAATCCTGCTGAGACTTGGAACTACAGTTTAAATGCCCTTCAGCCAATCTTTACGGGAGGCCTTCTCATATCGCAAGTAGAGCTTTCCAATGCTCAAAAATGTGAATCCATTAACAGCTATATCAAAACGATTATTACAGCATTCCAAGAGGTTTCTGATGCTCTTATCTCTCATCAAAAAGCCCTAGAACTTGCAGTAGTGCAAAAACATAATGTAGAAGTTTTAAAAGATTACCTAAGACTTGCAACAATTCAATATAACAATGGAGAAACAGATTACCTTACCTTCCTAGACGCAGAAAGGAAGCTCTTTAATGTAGAGCTAGATTATGCCACAGCCCAAGGAGACTGCTTAATTTCTGTTGTAGAGCTCTATAAGGCCCTTGGCGGTGGATGGGTTATCGATGCTGATAACATTTCCCAACTAACACCTCCTTGCAAGACAGAATGCCGCCCCTCACCCACACTCATATTTGAACACGTTATTTACTAGCATCAGCTCGATTTTCAACTATCTGTTAATCAATAGACTTCTTGCGTAATTACATTTGCTTGTTAAAATTGTCTCAAGCATATAGTTAAGTGGGAATTAATCTGGCAATAGAACGTATAAACAATTTTTTAACTTAATTGGGTATAGATAAAATTTCTTGCATGTGTGCTAATATTTGGTTTGCAGTTACCTCTTCAACCAATTCCTGCAAAAACCATAAGGTAAGCATTGTCTTCCCTTTAAAGGTATGGGCGCCTAAAACAAAATTATTTGCTTCCTCAAAAAAAGGTCTAACATCAGCAACAAAAAAAAGTTGATCTAAAACCAACCCTGTGTAATCTCCTGTAAAATTTAGAACTCCAAGATTAGTAACTGCAATCACGTTAGAAGGTTTTAGAGCTCTTTTCCACACCTCTTGTGCTGACATTTCCACAGAAGATCTTTCTGCCATTACTTTAAGTGGATATATTGCTTCTCCAGAATCTAACTTACTGTGAACATCGTCGTGAATGGCTCTAGCAATACTCGCAAGATCATCTTCTAGAGCAACTTCTACTTCCGTAATCATCCCTGCACGTAAAAGCTTCATGACTTCATTAGGTACAGGTGGTGTAAAAAAACGGCGATAATTAATCACAGTTAACGCTTGAAAATTTTCAAAATCGGGCTTTACAACTCTACGTACGGCCAATAACAAAGCTGCAAAAAGAGTCGCATGAACCTTAACTCCTTGTTCTTTTGACCAAACAAGAATCTTTTTTGTTATCGTCATGTCCAGCTCATATTTGACAAAATCCATCTGAAAATCACGCTCTATTCTTACAGGAACAGCTTTATCTATCTCCACTTCTTTTGTACATAAGGAAAATAGTGATTCTACAGGCGGTATAACATCATCAAATAAAGTATAAGCAGGAGAAGTCCCTTGCAATAAATTAGCAAAAATTCCAAACAAATGGTTCATAGCAGGCATTGCACATATACCATCAGCAATGACATGGTGAAAAGTCACATGCATTTCTCCCTCTTCATCTCCTTTTAATAGGCATGCACGCCATAATGGTTGGTCTTCTTGGGTAAATCGATCTCTTAGCTCAATTTGAACCTCTCTTTTCCATTGATTTTCTCCATCATACAAACCTTCTCGGAAAGGCAGTTCAAAAGTTTCTAAATGGATAAAATGATACACAGAATCAACCACTTTCAATGCAACTCGTAGTAGCGGATGCTGATATGACCAATGCTCCAATCCTGCTTTAACAATAGATGTCGTTAGTCTTCCTCTATAATGTGCAATGACAGAAAAATTAAGATTACTTCGAGATCCCAAATCCACCTTACATTCGGCAACTTCCAAAAAATTCAATGCTATAGCCACGCCATCTCCTAAAAACATGTGTTGAATGGCGAGCAGTATAAAACAATTAGACTTATTAAAGTACCGTAATAAATACGGTACTTTAATAGGTCTAGCTATGATCATCCTACAGCAAGTTCTCCCTTGAATAAGAGACCTTCTTTGGCTTTCATCAATGACTGATTTTGTTATAAAGGCAGAAAAAAAGTGATTTTAGCGCCTTTACTGGGACGATTTTCTGCTATAAGGTAGCCATCATGAATCTTAGCAATTGCCTTTGCAATAGACAAGCCAAGTCCTACGCCCTTAGAAGCTCTTCCTGGGATACGATAAAACTTCTCGAAGATCGTGTCTAGCTGGTCTTCTGGTATTCCAATCCCCTCATCAAGTACAGAAAGCGTAATAAAACTTCCTCTTTTTTTTGCATGCACCTCAATAATTGAATCGGAACACTCAATTGCATTGATGATCAAGTTGTAGAGCAATAGCCGTATAAATGAAAAGTCAAACTGCACCAGGGGTAAGTTTTCTTCTATCTCAAGCTTCATATATCGATCGCTATATACTTCCTGGATATTACCTATAGAGGCCTTTACAAGTTTTTCTATACTGTTTTTTTTCTTATTAAAAACAGCAATGCCCCTACTTAAATCGTTCATTACAGCCATATTGTCTAAAATCTTAGTAAGGTCTACAGAGAATCTTTCAATCTTGTGAATCTGTTGAATACCAATCTCTTTTTTATGTACTTTTAATTCTTTTACAGCACTCTGTATACCAAGTAAAGGCTCTTTAAAGCTTTGAGAAATCAATTTAAGAATTGTTTGGTGTATTTTTTCAATCTCATTCACATGCTCCATTTGACGGATCTGCTCCTCTGCACATTCTCGCTCCAGATAGATAGCAAACTGTTTACAAACAGTATATAAAAAGTTTTTCTCTTCTATATCGATCTTCTTTTTACTATTAGAATGAAAAGCAAGCACGCCCATAATATCACTAAACCCTATCAAAGGAAGATAAAGGTTCTTTGCAAGTGGTAATGTAGATGTAGAGACTCCAGCCTCCCTTTTACTCTTAAACACCCAATAAACTGATCCTTGTTCTTTTTTGTCTTTAGCTAAAGATGTTTCCTTAAATTCAAGTAAGTTTTTCTTTTTAGTTATAATTTCGATATGGCCATCTAAGATCCTTTCTAAATGCGTTTTTATGATCTCTTTAATATACTTTGAGCTAGGAGCACTTGCGATCTCTTTAAAAATCTGATAGAGAATAGATAACCTCTCTTCCCTCCTTGCAAGCATAATCCTCTGCATCCTAAATCGATCCATTACAATGCCAACAACCAATCCTGTTAGCACATATAAAAAAAACAAAACACGATCTTCTCGTGCACTAGTCATTAAGCTATCTGCTGAAGGGATAAAGAAAGTATCCCAAAGTAGCGCATAAAGAATGGATGCAAAAAGGATTGCCCACCATCTAAACCTTAACGAAAGGGCTACCACCCCAAGAAGAAATATAAATCCTGCAATTTTATATCCTATGTAGGGCAAGAAAAATAGATTAACTCCTGTGAGGGCCAACATAAAGCATAATACAAAAAGATAGGTGGTCCATGTCTTAAAAAATGAAAGAAAAGATATCTTTTTATTAGGCTCTATTTTTTGATGTTCATGATGAATCACGTGCACATCTATATCACCACATCTTTTGGTTAATTTATCTAACAGAAAAAACCTTTGAAAGGGATTAAAAATAGAGCGCTTAGTAGAGCGCCCAAGAATAATTTGTGTTATATTTTTTTGTCTTGCAATGCGCTCTATGCCCGCTGCAATATCAGAATCATATGTTGTAATGACTTCTGCACCAAGTTCTCTTGCAAGAGACAAATTTTTCTCTAATGTTGTAGTTTCATTTTCATCCAAACTTTTACCATCATCCACGTGAATAGCAATCCACAAGGCATCTAAGCTAAAGGCCAGGCGCTTTGCTGTCCTAATAAGCCTTTGTGAAAATACACTTGCACTAACAGCTACCATCAAATATTCTCGCACCTTCCACGTTTTTCTAGTTGTTATGTTATCCTTCATTTCATGCAAATCATGATCTACCTTACCAGCAGAAAAGCGTAAAACTACTTCTCTTAAGGCTGTTAGCCGATCTTCTTGAAAAAAATGAGCTGTTGCAAGCTCTTGCTGCTCACCCAAATAAACTTTACCCTCTCTCAAGCGTTGAAGCAGATCTTTTGGAGTGATATCAATTACCTCAATAGATGAAGCTGTCTCTATAATGGAATCTGGAACTGTTTCTCTGACAGGAATACCAGATACCCTCTCAACAATTTCTTTCAGGCTTTCAATATGCTGCACATTCAATGTTGTATAGACATCAATCCCATTTTCCAAAATTTCTAAAACATCTTGCCACCTTTTAGGATGCCTAGAAAGGGGTGTATTGCTATGTGCAAGCTCATCGATGATGACAAGTGATGGCTTTAATAGTAAAATCTGATCTATATCTAATTCCCCCACCTGCAAATTCTTATACGTTATTTGCTTTCTTGAAAGGACTTTTAAGCCTTCTAATAATGCGGCCGTCTCGCACCTTCCATGTGTTTCAACAATACCTACTACAAGATCTACGCCCCCTTTCTTTTGCTTTTGAGCAGACTCTAGCATCGAATATGTTTTACCCACTCCTGCAGCCATGCCTAAAAATATCTTTAAATTACCTTTAGAAGCCTTAAAAGATTCTAAAAATTCATTAGGATTTGGTCTGTCATCATCTTCCATCTCATTTATCTCCACTTAAGGCATCTAAAACCAGGTTCAACTGTAAAACATTGACTATAGGCTCTCCAATAAATCCAAATCTTGGCTCTATTTTAAGTTGATTAATCTGATTTACAAGTATATCTCGATTTTTTATACCCCTTGCTTTTGCTATATGATCTACCTGAAAAAAAGCTGTTTCTAACGAAATATGGGGGTCTAATCCACTTCCAGAAGTAAAGAGAAGCTCAACTGGAATTATGCTTTCATCTGTTATGGCATATTTTTTAAAAATAGCCTTCTTACGTGTATCTACAGATTCTTTTAATACCTTACTTGTAGGCCCCAAGTTACTAGCTCCAGATGGTATTGGATTATAATCCACAAAAGAGGGTCTTGCACAAAAATAACGATCACTTTCAAATTTTTGAGCAATCAAAAAAGATCCTATAATACGCTCATGAATATAGGCTAAAGAACCATTAGCTTTCTCTTTCATGCTCAATTGTGCAACTCCTGTAATGAATAAAGGATAGAATAAACCAGTAATCACCGATAATAATATAAACATTTTTAAAGCTTGCAAGACTTCTCTCATACAACAATTCCTAAAAATGTAATGATTAGATCAATCAATTTAATACCAATAAAAGGCGCTATAATGCCTCCAAGGCCATAAATTAAAATGTTTTTTCTAAGTATAACATTTGCTGGTTGAGCTTTATACTTTACCCCCCTCAAAGCAAGCGGAATGAGTATAATGATAATTAAAGCATTAAAAATAAGAGCACTTAAAATAGCGCTTTGATAGGTATGTAGAAACATAATATTTAAAGCTGAAAGAGGCCCTTGATTCTCTTTTACAATATATAGCGTTCCAAAAATTGCAGGAATGATCGCAAAGTATTTAGCTACATCATTTGCTATACTAAAAGTTGTTAAAGCACCCCTAGTCATCAAAAGCTGTTTTCCAATCTCTACAATATCTAAGAGCTTGGTTGGATTACTATCCAAATCAACCATGTTGCCAGCGTCTCTAGAAGCTTGTGTTCCTGTATTCATAGCAACTGCCACATCTGCTTGGGCAAGTGCTGGTGCATCATTAGTTCCATCCCCTGTCATGGCAACAAGGCGCCCTCCTTCTTGCTCTTTTTTTATTAAATCCAACTTTATTTCTGGTGTTGCTTCTGCAATAAAATCATCAACACCCGCCTCTGCTGCTATTGCTGCAGCTGTAAGAGGATTATCGCCCGTTACCATCACCGTGCGAATACCCATTTTGCGCATCGCTATAAAGCGCTCTTTAATACCACCTTTCACCATATCTTTAAGGTGAACTACGCCAATAATTTTATGTTCATCAGAAACAAGAAGGGGGGTTCCCCCATGACTTGCCACAGCTTCCACCATAGAATCTATTTGTTTAGAATAAGTTCCCCCCAAATCTTCTACATATTTTTTAATCGCATGAACAGAGCCCTTCCTTATTCTTCTTACAACTAGGCCTTTTTCATCAAGAAAATCGACACCGCTCATACATGTCTTGGCACTGAATGGAATAAATATAGATTTTTTATGAGACAATACCCCCTCTTGATCCCAATCTCTCAAACCAAATTGATTTTTTGCTAAAACAACGATCGAGCGGCCCTCTGGGGTTTCATCTGCAAGAGATGCTGCTTGCGCATACTTAGCACACTCTAATTCGCTCACACCAGGAAGGGGCATAAATTGCAGCGCCATGCGACTTCCTATTGTGATTGTGCCTGTTTTATCTAATATCAATAAATCCACATCTCCTGCAGCCTCTACAGAGCGCCCACTTTTTGCAATTACATTTTTACAAACCAACCTATTCATACCAGCAATACCCACAGCACTCAAAAGTGCACTAATTGTCGTTGGAATTAAACATACAAATAACGCAACAAGAATAGGCAGTGAAATCCTAGAAACAAGCTCTTGACCAGCTATAACTTCGCTATAATCAGCAAAAGCTTTAAGAGAACTTGTGGTAAGAAAAAAAATGAGCATCAAAGCAAAAAGCACAATGTTAAGTGCAATCTCATTAGGGGTCTTTTGCCTTTTTGCCCCTTCAATTAAATTGATCATCCTATCCAAAAAACTATTTCCTACATCTGATGTCACCTTGATAAGTAAGCGATCGCTCAATACTTTAGTTCCTGCAGTAACAGCACTTCTATCTCCACCGCTCTCTCTGATGACAGGTGCAGATTCACCCGTAATTGCAGATTCATCCACCATAGCAGCGCCCTCAATAACATCGCCATCTGCAGGTATAATCTCTGAACTTTCACAAAGAACTATATCCCCGCACTTAAGCTGCGATGCAAGCACACTCTTTGTTTTTCCATCGCTCACAACTTTTGTTAAGGTATCTGTTTTAGTTTTTCTAAGGGCTGCAGCTTGTGCTTTACCACGGCTCTCAGCAATTGCCTGAGAGAAATTTGCAAAAAGAACCGTAAACCATAACCACAATGCGATTTGCAAATCAAACAACAAAGAATATTTATTCATCACATCTTGAACAACGCAAATTGTTGTAATAATAGCTCCCAAATAAGTTACAAACATTACTGGATTTTTTATTTGCACGCGAGGTGTCAGCATACAAAAAGCATCTTTTATAGAGGTCGTGATCATGCCTCTATCCATCACTGTAATTTGAGCATGCTTCTTTAATTTTCTCAAAATGAGCGCCCCTCAACCATTAATAAGTGCTCTACAATGGGTCCAAGCGAAAGAGCAGGAAAAAATGTTAATGCACCCACTATTATGATCACAGAAAATAATAGTATTGCAAAAAGAAAGCTGCTTGTAGAAAAAGTGCCAACTGAAAAAGGCGTAATTTTTTTTCTGACTAAAAGACCAGAAACAACAAGCGTAGGTATTAAAATACCAAGTCTTCCAAGCAACATAACAACTGCTAAAACACTATTATAATAGCTTGTATTTACATTAAGGCCAGCAAATGCACTCCCATTATTACCAGCGCTAGAAACAAAAGCATACAATACCTCTGAAAATCCATGAGGGCCTTGATTTTTAATAGAACTTATTGCTGCAGGCACAAGAAAAGAAATTCCCGATCCTATCAAAATAAGAGCTCCTGGTATCAATATTGCAATCATAACCCAGATCATCTCACGCTTTTCTACTTTCTTTCCTAAATACTCAGGCGTCCTTCCAACCATTAAACCAGACAAAAATACTGTCAATAATACAAACATAATCATACTACAAAGGCCTACTCCAACACCTCCAAAAATAAGTTCTCCTAGCATGATATTGAAAAGCGCAATGCCACCCACAAAAGGAGAGGCTGATGATATCATTGTATTGACAGATCCATTTGCAGTAGCAGTTGTTGCATTGATCCAAAGCGTGCTATTAGCGATGCCAAAACGCGTTTCAACACCTTCCATAATAGGATATATATCTATTACAGGATTGTAGATGTGGCTTGAAATCATTGAAATGCTATTTCCAAGAACAAAAAATAAAAGCATAACAGCAAACAATAGGTATCCATGCCTTTTAGACTGCGTTAAGCTGCCATAAGTAAAAACAAGACTTGCTGGTATCAGAATAATTGCAAAGACTTCCAAAAAATTGGAAAATGCGGAAGGATTTTCAAAGGGATGCGCACTATTCACATTAAAAAAACCGCCTCCATTAGTCCCTAGCTGTTTAATTGCCACTTGTGATGCAACAGGACCTTGTGGGATTACCTGATTTTTTCCCTCCAGTGTCGAAACCTCTACATAAGAGGATAACGATTGAATTGTTCCCTCACTTATCAAAACAAGTGCCAAAATAATGGAAAGAGGTAAAAAAACGTATAATACGCTTCTTACCAAATCAGACCAGAAATTCCCTAAAGTTTCACAGGATTTGCGTGTAAGTCCACGTATGAGAGCAAATAATACACTCATTCCGCTTGCAGCACTTAGAAAATTCTGTACGGTAAGGCCTAGCATTTGCGTTAAATAACTAAGTGTAGTCTCTCCTGCATATGCCTGCCAATTAGTATTTGTAACAAAGCTTGCAGCAGTATTAAAAGCAAGTAACCAAGAAACGCCCTTCAGATGCTGTGGATTTAAAGGCAATACGTGTTGAAACAACTGAAGTAAAAATAGGGCAATAAAGCCAAAAACAGTAAATATCACAAGACTCTTGGCATAGCAAACCCAGTTCATCTCTTCTTTAACATCAATTCTACAAACACGAAAACAAAGAGATTCAATAGGGCCGACTATTTTCCTTGCAAAACAGACCTTTCCTTCAAACACATCTGCGATGTATTTTCCCAAAAGTGGCGCTAAACCACAGAGCAAAACAAAGAAAAGTAAGATAACAATCACTTCAAACACGATGTGTATATATTTAATGCCTACTACTTAAGGCGTCAATAAAAAAAACTCCACCTATCTAATGAATTTAACATTATTTTTTACTTGATATTTTAAGATGCAATGTGAGAATATCAAGATATTATGGAAAAATATATTCCAAGAGATATCACAGATCGCATAAAACGTATGCTTCACTATTTCCCGAGTGTAGTCCTTGTTGGAGCTCGGCAAGTAGGTAAAAGCACTTTGCTAAAAACTTTATTTCCAAATTACTCTTATGTACTGTTTGATCCCTATGAAGACATTGAAAATGCTAGGAAAGATCCCGATCTCTTTTTAAACAATCATTCAACACCGCTCATTCTTGATGAAGTACAATATGCCCCTGAGTTGATTTCGAGTATCAAACAGCGCATTGATGAAAACAGAACTCCTGGACAATATATCCTCACAGGTTCTCAACAATGGGGTATCATGAAACAGACAGCTGAAAGCTTAACTGGCCGTACTGTCATTATTCAACTAGAATCCTTTGCTCTAAATGAAATTGCAGCGAATAGAACAAAAAACGCATGGCTAAATCAATGGCTTGAATCTCCTGAAGACTTTGTAAAAAATCCCATCCGTTTTTTGCAACTACCCATCTCAACATATGAGCAATTATGGAGAGGGTTTCTTCCCGAAACCCAAGTTCTGCCCCTAGATCTTATTCAAGCTTTTCATGCTACATACCAAAAAACTTATATTGAAAAAGATGTTCGATTATTAGCAAATATACCCGACCTGCATCAATTCACACGATTTGTCCGTCTAGCTGCAGCTCTTACTGCTCAAGAAATAAACTACCAAGAAATGGGGCGCGATTTAGGTATTTCTAATGAAACAGCACGCAGATGGCTCACTCTATTAAAAGAAATTTTCGAGTGGCATGAAATTCCTGCCTTTTCCATGAACGCACTCAAAAGGGTCAGTACAAAGCCCAAAGGATATTTTGCTGACACAGGCCAAGTATGCTTTTCCCAAGCTATCAGCACACCCAATGCTATTGGTTCACATCCTTTGTGGGGCTCTCTTTTTGAAACGGCTGTTATCAACGAAATCCGCAAACAATTATTATCTAATGGAGACCCTTCTATTCTCTATCATTTTAGAACCCATGGAGGTGCTGAATGTGACCTCATTATTGAAAAAAATGGTGTGTACTATCCTATAGAAATAAAATCTAAGTCTCATCCTTCTAAAAGCGATACAAGTGGTCTATCAGCATTTAGAAAAACATATCCCCATCTTAAAATAGAGAAAGGATTGGTTATTTGCCTCTCCAAATCTTTTTATCCACTTTCCGAAAATGATTACGCTCTTCCTTGGGACATTAGTCTTTAAAATACCACCTTCAAATAGATTAGAAGCGCTAAAAGGAGGATTACAGAGGCTATTGCTTTAGATTTTGCTGATGCGTTCGGAACATCCCCAGAATTTTGGCTTAATCTACAAAATAAATATGATCTTTGGGTTGCAAGACAAAACCACCACCCTATTTCTCGAATACCAGAACTAAGAGCTATAGGTTTTTAGGAAGCTTAGGGATCTTCTGTTTTGCAAGGAATGTACCTTTTTTACCCTCTCCTGTAGCTAAAAAGCCAGAAGATAGTGTATCCTTATCGGGCCTTCTTACACCTAAATCAAGCCATGACTTATAGTGCTCCCAATGCAAATGATGCTCCTCTAAAATAGCTCTTACATCCTCTTCTTTTAAAAAGTCCTCTGTAACAAGAAAGGCTTTTTTACTTTTAGTATGCCGCTCACCCTGTTTGTGCAAATATTCTCTTCTTGCAATAATTTCCAAAGCAGCTTTTTCGCACTTAAAAAGCGCAGTAAGCAGTTCAACAGAGGCAAAATGGATATTGATTATACCTTTTTTGTGATGCTCTTCTATAGTTACAAACTCTAATAAAGAAGGGTAAGCGCCCTTACTTCTATCATCTTTTCTGCTTTCTGTGCCTTTTAAAACCTCATACCAAACTTCTTGTAATTCCACATCTTTCAAGTCAACACTTGCAAGGTCTAAAGTAGACTTTAATTCTATTTTATGAGGATCTGGCTTGAATGTTATTTTTTCCATCAGGGCTTCTGCTAGCCTATGAGATGTGTTTTTATTCTGATTAAAAAATAAATGATCACCATACAGTCCATCAAGAAGGCGGATAAATACTTGATAATACCCATCCTTTTCCATTTGCTGTATTCCCTGAGAATATTCGTTAAAAACTTTTTTAAGATTTAGCTTAGCGTTAAATTCAGGAAATTCTAAATAGAGTAATTTCTTATTTGGAGTAGATCTCGGCCTTTTTTCTCCCTCAGATTTATTTTCTCCTCTTGTTTCTTTATGAACCTCTACAGCCATACGTTGAGCCATAAGATTTGCATCTCTTATCGCATCTTTCTTTCCCAAATAGACTTTAAAACGCGCATCTGTCATTTGAAAATTTTCTATGCGGAAGTAGGTCGCTGTTGAAAAGAGCATCAAAAAACCAAGTGTCCAAACAATCACTACCACTAACTTTTCCTCACACAAATTACAGGCGCAGATAAAAGAACAGGAAATGACAATTTAATTAAGCATCCATTTACATTTTGAACGACAATAATTTTTACACTTTGAGGAATAGTTTTAAAGTCTTTAAGCCACTCATAAGAATAACCTAAGGGGGGTAGAATATCTTTATTGATAGTCTCTGTATTCACCGGTAAAAATGTTTGTGCAGGGGGCGTGTAAAACTCGAACTCACATGATTCAACAGATTCAAGAAGTACTTCTGTTCTCCCTCCACTTCTCTGTGAAAGCGGTCTTGTATTCAAATAGAGAGCTTTATCTTTAAAAGAGAGCGTACCCTTTACTTTTCCTGAATAACTTGGATTTTTATCGATACCATTATCAAAAGAAAATACAAGTGCCCCCTTTTTATCTGTAAAAAATAATATATCTTTCTCATCGATTTCTAAAGCACCAAGCGTCGTAGAAATCCTGTGATATGCCCACATCTGTTCTGTAGTAATCTTCTTAGAACGCTCACTTTCTTGAGTAAAAAATACAGACTGCAGATAATTTGAGAACAGCATTGTAGAGAGCAAAGCAAATAAACTCAAAGTGATGAGCACTTCAATTAAAGTTATGCTATTTTTTTTCATAATCTACAATAAACCTGTAAGGATAGGCGTAAACTCTTTCCTTTGACTTTTTAAGGGAAAATAAAATATCCAAATCAATAATATTCAACCCACTCTCTGTTTGAAGATTCTCTTCTGCTTTTGGCGCATCTTTAATGACGTAGGAACGCTCAAATAATAGCATTTTTCCATGACCTAAATACACCTCTGCAGGGCTCTGCAAAAACTGTACAACACCTTTCTTTCTTACAAGCTCTGGGCTTTCTTGAACGATTTCAGAGACTTCCAAATAAGAAAGATCGGCCCACCTCTCTAACTGAACCTGTTCAAACCATTTTGCTTCTTCTTGATAAAGACGTACATGCGAGACTAAAAGCGGAACAATGCACAAAAGAGCGATCGTTATCGCAACAAGCATCTCTAAAAGCAAAAAAGAACTCTTTCTTTTTTTATGATAATTTTGATACACGCTTTGGCTTCTGTGAAAGAACAATATCGACACTTTTATCCTTCATATTCAACTGTAATATGCCTCGTTTCTCAATTCGTCCCCCATTCGTAATCTGAATTTTAAGGCGCTCTCTATTTTCACCATTCAATGAAAAAGAGGAAATTGTATCAAAAAACTTATCTTGAGCAAGTAACCACTTTTCTTGGTTCATTAAGGGGCTACTTGATGTCATAACACACGATAAACCCTCTTTTTTCTGTGATAACAGCAAGGTAATATCAGTTCCAAAATTTGCAGAACACTCTTTAGCAAAAAGGATCTTTTCTAAAATAAGAGATGCGCTCTTTTCAAAACGATCTTGCTTTAATATTTTATGAATTTGAAAACCAACGCCCCCAAGAGATACACTCAACAAAGACACACTTAAAAGTATTTCTAGAAGGGATAAACTTTTTTTTCTACGCATTAGCTACTTACTACTACTGTCTTGGAATTATTGACTTTGATGTCATCTCCCTCCACTGTAACCGTGTAGGGTTTTCCCCAACCATCCTTTATTAGATCCTCTGGCCTACCAGCAAGAGGGGATTTCCTAACAAAAGCCTCCCAATCTTTTTTAACTTCTTCAATATCTGTACCCTCTGCAACAGCAAGCATCAATATGTTATGTATCCGATCTGCACCCTCTTTGCTTTTAAACTCTTTTCCCTTATCTAAACTTCCTTTAAAGTTATAAGCTAAAACACCACCAATGATTCCAATCAAAAATATCACAATCATGATCTCTATCATTGTTACAGCACTTTTTCTTTTTTTCATCTCTATTCTCCCATTAAGATGCTCGTATCTGTCAGTGGCAAAAGGACTGCCAGCATAACAATTCCAACAACAGCTCCCATAAAAATTAAAATAATCGGCTGAGCTATCGCTGTATAACGAGCAATATTTTTTTCTACTTCTTCTTCATACATTTCAGCCATTTTCTGATACGTAACAACACTACTGCCACACTCCTCTCCAACAGCAAGCATCCTGTATACAAGTGGAGGGATAAGAGAGGATTTTTTAAGCTCTATACTTAACTTACTGCCCTCTACAATCTTTTCTTGCGCATCTGCAACAACTTTTTCAAGAGGAGGAAAATTCATGACTTCTCGACTCATAAAAAGCGCTTCTAAAAGGCTCACGCCACCTTTTTGAAGAGTTGCAAGCGTTCTAAAAAACCTTGCAAGGGCAACTCTTACAAATATCATCTTCAACATAGGGATTCTTAAGATAAGCTCATACGTGATTCTTGATTGCTTAATTGCTCTTTTCTTCCAGAAAATAAATGAAATAACTAATGCCAAAAACAATAAACTCACATCCCCATAATTTCTTGCAAAAAGACTTGCCTGTAAAACAACATAGGTGAGTCCCTCAAGTTCTTTAGATTCAAAAAGCGCTTCTATCGAGGGGATAACAAAAAAGAGCAATAGCATAATCACAATAGAGGCAAACCCCAAAAGAATCATGGGATAAATAAGAGAATTTATAATTTGTTTTTGCAACTTCAATTGTTTTTCTAAATAAGCACAAATTTCTACAAATATAGAAGACAGCGAACCGCTTAACTCGCCAGCTCTTACCATAGCAATATAGGTTCTATCAAATAAATGTGTATATTGTTCTAGGGCATTTGAAAAAGATGATCCTCTTTGAATATGTTCACAAAGGCCCAAAAGAAGACGATGCCATTTTTTATCCTTAAACTGCCCTTCTAAAGTAACAAGGCTATCGTACAGAGGAAGTCCCGCCTCAAGCAGTTGCCTTAGTTGTTGTGTAAACGTTAAAAGCTCTAACTTAGTAAAGCGCACAAAAGCTTCTCTTTTCACTTGCTTAAGCTTAGTTAACACAAGGCCTTGCAAGCGAAGCACGCTTCTTACATCTCTCTCTGTATGCGCATCTATCGCACCAGAACACTCTTTACCTTCTGCATCTACTGCAAAATAGTTAAATACCGGCATTTGCTTATACGATCTACATTTACTAACTAAAACTCAGACAGAATTAACTAATTCTTATTAAAATTCAAGAAAAAAGTGCTATGAGGAATTCCCTCAGCGGGAATTCTTGGAAAAATCTTAAAATAATTATCCAAGGAGGAGGATTAACTATAACTGTGAGGAGCGCAATCGCTTGCGCTGCGAATCCTCTTTGTTCTAGGCGAATGCCTTAGAACACTATAACGCAGGCCTTCAGCCTGCAAATCATGTTTTGAAACAACCTAGGGCGTGTGCCCTAGGCTTTTATAATACAGGGCGATGCCCTGAAAATTACGTTTGCAACCATTTCAGACTGAAAGCCTGATCTATAAAAGCCTAGGGCAGCCTCCTAGGAAAGCTCAAAAAACAATAGCATTGAAAAAGGGATTACAGTATTTCAAATGCTGCCGCCAAATTGTAATGATTTTTTAAATTTTTTCCAGGAATTCCCGAAGCAAGAGCCTCTCTTTCAATAAAAAAAATTGACAAACAACAAAAAACACGCTATAATAACTTTTATTTTACTTAAATAATGGATATTAAGATGATTACACAAATATTAGAATGCACATACAGAGCTATCAGACGACAAAATTATGAGTCTGCATATTTACCACAAGCAATACCTATATTAGGTCCTATTGTTTCTATACCAACAGCTCTTATTTCAGGAACTATGATGATTGTAAATGTGGCTCAGCTCATCTTTCAAAAATTTCAAAGGAACCCTTCTTTTCAATCACAAAATGAAAAGAAATATGAAGTACACCGAAATGATGCACTTGATCTTAGTATAATATTTACAAATAATGTGATTAATATATGTACTTTAGGTATTTTAAATAATTGTTTTGTCAATTATGTTTTATCTAATATTAACTGCGGCTAGATCTAAAGCACTTAATCGAGTAGGGATCTTCACCCTGTAAATTATACATACAACCATTTCAAGCAAGAATCCAGTATATGAGAAAGTATACACAAACAAATTCAAGAATTGGTTTGTGTATATACTACCTGCTTCTTCTTAAAATTTACCAGGAGGCAATGAACCCTAATGCACTAAAAGTGTTTATCTGCTAGAGTTGTACAATTTACAATAAATTCTTTTGGACAAATAGATGAATCATAAGCTTCATGAAACAGATCGAATCAGGCAAGATTTTTTAAATTATTTTAAAAAGAACGGCCATGCCATTATCCCTTCTTCGCCTGTTATCCCTCATGATGATCCAACTCTTCTCTTTATCAATGCAGGGATGAACCAATTTAAAGATGTCTTCCTTGGAAAAACCGTAAGGGACTACAAGCGCGCTGCAACAAGCCAAAAGTGCATCCGAGCAGGTGGCAAACATAATGATTTAGATAACGTAGGCCATACAACAAGGCATCTAACTTTTTTTGAAATGCTTGGAAATTTTTCCTTTGGCGACTACTTTAAAGAGCAAGCAATCCAATTTGCATTCGAGGTCTCAACAGAAGTATTTCAGTTTGATGCCTCCAATATCTACGCCACCGTCTTCAGAGAGGATAATGAAGCGTTCGAGCTCTGGAAAAGATTTTTACCGGAAAATAGAATCTTTCGCATGAATGAGGATACAAACTTTTGGGCAATGGGAGATACAGGCCCTTGTGGTCCTTGCTCAGAACTGCTCTACGACAGAGGATCATCCTTTGGTTCTGCTAAAAACCCCATTGAAGACACAAGCGGAGAGCGTTTTTTAGAATTTTGGAATCTTGTTTTCATGCAAAACAACAAAACAAATTCTGGACAATTAGAAGTTCTTCCAAAACAATCTATCGACACAGGTGCTGGCCTTGAGCGCGTTGTTGGCCTTAAAATGGGTGTAAACTCCATTTTTGCAACAGATATTTTACGCACCATCATTGCATCTGTCGAAAATCTATCCGGCATTCGCTATGAAAATGAACATGCACCACTTGCTCCTGCTTTCCATGTCATTGCAGACCACTTGCGATCAATCTCTTTTGCTATCGCTGATGGCGCTCAACCAAGCAATGTAGAGCGAGGTTATGTTCTTCGAAAAATATTGAGAAGAGCTGTTCGTTATGGACGTATCTTAAAATTTGAAGAGCCTTTCCTTGCAAAAGTACTGCCTACTCTCATTGACACTATGGCAGATACATATAAAGAGCTCAAACAAGCAGAAAATCGCATTGCAGAAATTCTTTCACAAGAAGAAGAAGCTTTTTTCCGCACCCTAAAGCGAGGAGGCAATCTTTTAAATCAGGTCATTGTACAGGCAACAGAAAAGGATCATATGATCAGTGGTGATGATGCTTTTAAATTAAAAGACACCTATGGACTTCCTGTAGAAGAAATTTTACTTATCGCAAAAGACAACCACCTTGATGTCGATTTGAGTCGCTATCAACACCTAGAAAAAGAAGCTAAATTACGCTCCAAAGCAACTCAAAAAACAAATGAAGTCACACTCTCTGAAAACTTCTTTGAAGAACTTGCAAACAAGGGCACATCTTCCTCTTTTGAGGGATTTACAAATGTATCTCTTGAAGCCACAGTCATGGCCATACTTTCTGACAAACAACTTGTATCTCTTGCAAATGAGGGTGACAAGGTTTCTCTCATTTTAGACAAAACACCTTTTTATGCAGAAAAAGGTGGGCAAGTAGGAGATACAGGAAGCATAAAAGGCTCATCTTTCTCTTTTTCTGTAGAGGATTGTAAATCGCCCTATCCACAAATTATCCTCCACAAAGGCCTTGTTATAAGTGGATCTGTGAAAGTTGGCGACAAAATCTCTGCTCACGTGGATCCTTTACGCCGTGAAAAAATTCAAAATAATCATACAGCAACACACCTCTTACATTGGGCTCTACACAAAGTTTGTGGTGAGCATATCAAGCAAGCTGGTTCTTTAGTGGACGATGCACGCCTTCGCTTCGATTTTAACCACCATAAAGCACTGACTCTCCAAGAACTGCAATCCATTGAAGATCTTGTCAACGAAAAAATCCGCAGCAATACCCGCATTGAAACTTATGAAATAGGTTATGATGAAGCGCAAAAAAAACAAGAAATCAAGCAATTTTTTGGAGATAAATATGGCCAACTAGTACGTGTTGTAGACATTGATTATTCTAAAGAACTTTGTGGAGGCACCCACACAAACTTTTCTGGAAATATTGGTTATTTTCGCATTATCAAAGAAAGTAGTATTGCAGCAGGAGTTCGACGCATTGAAGCTGTCACTGGTAAAGAGGCTGAAAACTATGCAAAAGAACAGGAATGTTCTCTTATAAATGTAGCTAACCTCTTAAAAGTTCCCTCTACACAAGTTGTAGAAAAGATGGAAAAAATTGTAGAAGAAAACAGAGAACTTCATCAAAGCATAAAAGCTATGAAACAAGTGCTTTTACAAAGAGCAGCAAATGCACTTCTTGCACAACAAGAACTTATCGATACAATTTCTTTTGTAGGAGCCTCCATTACAGTTGCTCAAAATGAACTCAAAGACCTTGCTGAGATCATTTTAAAAGAATTAAAAAGAGGTGTTGTACTTCTTGCTGTTCCAGAAGAGAATAAATGCTTACTTGTCATGCGTATTTCTTCCGATCTTGTTAAGGAAGGTCTTGATGCAAACAAGCTTGTAAAAGAACTTGGAGGCATTATCGACGGTATTGGCGGAGGAAGACCCGATAGTGCTCAATGTGGTGGTAGGTTACCAGAGAAACTACCAGAAGTTTTTGCCTTTGTCAAAAAACGTCTAAAAAAATAGTTACCCATGAAAGGTATTAACTTTCTAAAAAGCAAAAAGCTTCAAGAGTTTGCAGCGATTCTAAAAGAAGGCAATGACATTGTCATTGAAGGCTTATGGGATACTCCAAAAGCTCTTCTTGCAACCATTGCCCGCGAATCTACGCAAAAAAATATCCTTATATTAACAACTGGCACAACAGAATCTCACCTGATACAAGACTTTGCCTACCTGATAGAAGAAGGGGGTTTGTTGGAAATTCCCTCCTGGGAGACTCTTCCAACAGAAGAGATTGCACCAAGCCCCGATGTTGTAGGAGAGCGCACACTTGCCCTTAAAAACCTTCTTCATCAAAAAAATGCCTCTATTGTTGTCTGTCCATTGCAATCGGCTCTACAAAAGGTATTAGAAAAAAAAGCATTATCTCATCTACTCATTCATCTAAAAGTAGGCTCTGAGCAATCTTTTAAAGGATTTCCTACAAAGCTTCTTGAAATGGGCTACGAACAATTCCCTGTTGCTAACGACAAGGGGCAATTTGCCATTCGAGGAGGCATATTAGATATCTTTCCCGTCTCATCACCAGATCCCTTTCGTATCGAATTCTTTGAAGATGTGATCGAATCCATTCGAATCTATGATCCTATCGGCCAAAAGTCGATACAAAAGATTAGTCATGTCGAAATTACCCCTGCAAATGAAAAGTTACTTTTGCAAAAAAACAAGACAGTATCTCTTCTAGACTACCTTGGAAAGGGCACTCTCATTTTAATGGATGATTTACACGCTCTGGAAGATAAAGCCATTCAAATAGCACCAAGCACAACATCTCATACTTTTGCGTCCTTTAAAAACTTTTTAACAGAGAGCAAATCCCTTCAGAAAATCTTTATCACAAAAAGCACCCTAGAAGAATTAACTGAAGTGTCTCTCTTAGAAAAGCAGGCAAAAGCCTACTCTGATAATGCTTCTGCTACAAAAATTGCTTTTTCTATGTTTGGAGAGGATTATACAGCCCTTCGTTGGAGACACCCCTTTGTAACATTTACAGACCTTCTTTTTACAGAAGATGAAGACATTTCGCAAGAGGCTCTCTTCTTCAAGCTTAATGAATTTAAAAGTAAAGATATCGAACTTACTGTTCTTTCGGACACAGAAAATGACGAAGCTACTTTTAGAAAAAAGATAGATGCAGACAAGATTTTACTTCCAAGCAAGACACATTTTCAAAGAGGGTACCTATCTTCTGGATTTTATATTAAAGATGCAAATCTTGCCATCTTCCCTCTGACAGAACTTTTTCATCGCTATAAAATAAGAAGGCAAAAAAATAGAAGTACATTCCATACACCTCCATCAGAGCTTTTAGAATTGGAGCCAGGAGACCTTGTTGTCCACTTTCACAATGGAATTGGAAAATATCTTGGAATTGAAAAAAAACCCAACCACAATGGCATTGAAACAGAATTTCTTGTCATCGAATACGCTGAAAAAACAAAACTCTATGTTCCTATACATAACGCTTATCTTATCAATAAATACATTGGAACAAGTGATGCTCTTCCAACACTTCACTCCATCAATAACACTAAGTGGAAAGCTCTCAAAGCAAAAACGGAGGGATTGATTCTTGGGTATGCTCAAAAGCTTCTTGTCTTGTATGCAGAAAGATCTCAAAACAAAGGATTTGCCTTCAAGGAAGATAGCCTTGATATGCATCTTTTTGAGCAAGATTTTCCCTACATTGAAACAGAAGACCAAAAAACTGCCATCGCAAAGTTAAAGCAAGAAATGACCTCTACAAAGTGCATGGATCTACTTATTTGCGGAGATGTTGGCTATGGGAAAACAGAAGTTGCCATGAGAGGTGCTTTTAAAGCAGTAATTGATGGCTCAAAACAAGTTGCTGTACTTGTTCCAACCACTTTGCTTGCCATGCAACACTTTGAAAGTTTTACAGAACGTTTTCGCAATTTTCCAGTACGCATTGGCGTATTATCTCGCTTTCGCACGCAAAAACAGATCAAAGAAACCCTCAAGGAGCTACAGAAAGGCACTCTTGATATTGTAATTGGTACACACAGACTGATTAGTAAAGATGTGCACTTTAAAGATTTAGGTCTCATCATCATCGATGAAGAGCAGCGCTTTGGGGTAAAAGCAAAAGAGCATCTAAAAACCATTAAAACTGGTGTTGACTGCTTAACGCTCTCTGCAACACCCATTCCACGCACGCTTTATATGTCTTTGGTAGGAGCACGTGATATGGCTGTAATCAGCACACCTCCTCAAGACCGCTTGCCTATCAAAACCATACTCGCCAAAAATGAAGATAGCATCATTCAAACAGCCCTTATGAGGGAGCTTGCAAGGGATGGACAAGCATATATCATCCACAACCGTGTAGAATCCATCTTTGATGTAAAGGCGCGCATTTCCAAACTGCTCCCAGAAGCGCGCATACTAGTTGCTCACGGGCAAATGTCTGCTGACGAAATTGATATTACTTTCCATACATTCAAAATGGGTAATGCAGACATCTTAATTGCTACAACTATTATAGAAAGTGGTATTGATATTCCTAATGCCAATACAATTTTAATTGATAGAGCAGACAAATTTGGTTTGAGTGACTTATACCAACTACGAGGAAGGGTTGGCAGATGGAATAGGCGTGCTTATTGCTATTTTTTAACACAACAAAAACACGCTCTTTCAGAAATTGCAAACAAGCGCCTAATTGCCCTATCTCAGATCAGTGGCTATGGAGGAGGCATGCGCCTTGCAATGAGGGACTTAGAAATTAGGGGCTCTGGCGACCTTATTGGCACTGAACAATCGGGACATGTGTCTAGCATCGGCTTTCATCTCTACTGCAAACTTTTAAGGCGTACAATGAACTCTTTACAAGGAAAAGGGAATACTCAAGTTGATGTTAAGTTAGAATTTCCACAAGATGCGCGATTTACAGATGAATATATCAGCGAAACACATCTTCGTATGGAGCTTTATCAGCGCTTAGGAGAACTCTCCTCCCTAGAAGAAGTTGATGAATTATTCAACGAAATTCAAGATAGGTTTGGCAAACTACCCATTCAAGCTGTGTGGCTTTACCACTTTAGTAGAATCCGCATGATTGCATCTAAAAACAACATAGCCTCACTGAAGCTTCAGTCGATGACACTTACAATAGAAAAACAGATAAAAAACAAAACCGAAACACGAACAGTGATCTTTTCAGCCCCTAAAACGGCAGAAGCCTTTGAAAAAAAGATTATTGAAATAATCTCTTAAAATTCAAAAGCAGGTGATTGATTGTAAAGCTCATAGCCCAAAGGCGGTAAAAACGCAAGCGCATGCGCTGCTATATAACATAAAATCTTAGTCGCACTTGTGGCACGGATTTCTGCTTCCGTACTCAATGAAGGATAAATATCGAATGTAAAACATGCTGCCAAAGCAAACAACGTAGCAATAACAGCATCTGTTACAAAATAAGCAACCCCAACAACAACCGCTGAAAGCAAATGCGCAGGGACTACTACAATAGATCTGCCCACCATTTCTAAAACACCTCGAGTGCCCTCAGAACAAGGTCTATTATAATGATTTTTAAGGTCTTCAAAAGAGTTTCTTAAAACATCTGATCCCAGCGGAATAGAAACTATTGACATCTTCTACCTCTAATATTTAGTAATATCGAGCGATTGTAATAAAATAATATTAAGAAACAATAAAGCTCGATTAATGCGCACTGTTTCTCCAGCGATGCGCTCCTTTTACGTGCTGCTGCTGCATTTTTTTCATCATCTGTGTGATAAGCACACCTTTTTCAACGTGATCTTGTGTATAATTGTCAAAAACATGCTGTGAGCTTTTCTTTGTTTTTATACCACTATGATCAAGGGGAAGATCAGAAATTAATAAAAGAGCACCCAAGGGAAGCTTTCTTTTATAGCTTGCAGAAAACAAAGTGGCACACTCCATCTCAATTGCTTGTGCACGACTTGCCTTTAGGCGGTCTTTAAACTCTTCATTAAATTCCCAAAAACGAATGTTTGTTGTATGCGTAATTCCAATATGATAATTGACCTTTAAGTCATCAAGCACTTGAGTTACAGAGCGTTGCATTAAAAAGTTTGCAAGAGCTGGAACTTCTGGCGGATAATAAAAGTCCGATGTGCCCTCCCCCCTAATTCCTGCTACTGGGACAAAATATTCTCCAACTTGATAACGCCTCCTAAGACCTCCACACATACCAAGCATAAGACATGCCTTTACTGGTAAAAAAGAACACAAATCAACAACGAGCGCAGCTACTGGCGACCCCATTTTAAAATCTAAAATACTAACATCTTCTTTAGGACTGTGAGCTACCTTAAACATGGAGCCCTCAATCATAGGAACGCCTCTACTTTCTGCAAAATACTTAACATAACGAGGAAAGTTTGTAAGCAAAAGGTAAGAGCCAAATTCATTAATACTGCATCCACAATAGCGCTCCAACGAGTCTCTTGCGATCTGTGCCTCTAAACCATGCGCATCTATAACTTCACCACTCATCACTCTCATGCTCCTTATTTTTTATGTAAGATCTTATCAAAACAAAAGCACAAAGTATACACAAACAATTGAGTTGAAGAGCGTACCTTTTTTTGATAGACTGCCTCTAAATTTAAAATAGACTTCTTACATAAATTACTCATGTTACGCAAGAGGTCTAATACAAAAAGGGGAAAATTATTATGGCGCAACAAGTTAATGCGACCGATTTAAGAGCGGGTTTTAAAATAGAGCTGGAAGGTCAACCCTACACTGTTGTTACAACAGAATTTGTAAAACCAGGAAAAGCGCAACCCTTTAGTCGCATCAAACTCAAGCATCTTCTAACGGGAAGAGTGATTGAGCGTACCTTTAAGACAGGTGAAAAAGCAGAAGTTGCTGACGTACAAGAGTCTTCTATGCGCATGCTCTATAAAGAGCCAAATGGCGTTGTGTTCATGGACGATACAAGCTTTGAACAAGTAACCATTCCACTAAGTGCCCTTACAAGCGTTGAAGACTGGCTCATGGAAGACCAGATCTACTCTATTGTCACTTATAAAGGCGCTCCTATAACTGTAGAAGCCCCTACATTCATGGAGTTAACCATAACAGAAACATCCCCAGGCGTACGCGGGGATACTGCTTCTGGAAGAGTCATGAAACCTGCAACACTTAGCACGGGCGCCAAAGTACAAATCCCTATCTTTGTAGAGGAGGGTGAGCTTGTAAAGTTTGATACGCGTACTGGTGAATACGTCTCTCGCGTTAGCAAATAAAATGCAAAATATCGCCTATCTTAAAGATCGTGCTCTTATGCTAGAAAACGTAAGAGCTTTTTTTAAAGAGAGGTCTGTGTTAGAAGTAGACTGTCCCCTTGCAGGAAGTGCTGCATGCATTGACTTACACATCGATTTATTCAAAGTATGTTCTCGTCATTATCCTGATTACTATTTACACTCTTCTCCAGAATATTTCATGAAAAGACTTCTTTCTATGGGAATGGGTGATATTTATCAACTTGCCCACGTCTTTAGAGATGAGGAGTGTAGCCCTATACATAATTCAGAATTTATGATGGCAGAATGGTATAGAAAGAACTTTTCCTTAAATGACATGATTGAAGAATCGCTCTCTTTCATCGAACTATTTCTTGGTAAAAAATCTATTTCTACAATCAGTTATAGAGAGGCTTTTTTAAAGTATTTAAATCTCGACTACACTACAGCATCAAAAGACAACCTATTCTCTTGTCTTAAAAATCAAGGTGTCGAGCCCTATAAAGGCCTTGAAAATGAAGATAAAGATGCTCACCTTAGCTTAATACTTGGAGCACTCATTGAGCCCCACTTTAAAAACCAAGAAATCATTGTCTTTAAACACTATCCGGCATCGCAAGCAGCTCTTGCAAAGACAATTGTCCTCAATGATGGCGAAAAAGTAGGAGAGCGCTTTGAAATCTACTACAAAGGCATAGAACTTGCCAATGGCTATTTGGAATTAACACACGCAAAAGAGCAGCTAGAGCGCCTACAAAAAGCAAATTTAGAGAGAAAAAATCATGGAAAAGAAGAGCTGCCCATTGATTATGCCTTTTTAAAGGCACTTGAAATGGGTCTTCCAGAATGCAGCGGCGTTGCAATTGGTTTTGACAGACTCATGATGTTAAGACACAACCTCTCCTCGTTATCTAAAATTCTACCCTTTACTTTTTTAGAGGCTTAAACTAATGAATAAGACTGAAATTATACCCGGCTTTTTGTTTGATATGGATGGCGTTCTTGTAGACTCCTCTGCCATCCACTTTGAAGCGTGGCAAATGCTCGTGCAAGAATACCCTCAATTTGCTATCTCTTATGAAGAATTTCGCCGAACCTTTGGAATGACAAACAAAGAAATCCTTGAAATTTGCCACCCAAAAGGGGATGACAATGCATACGCTTTTCTTGGGACAAGAAAAGAAGAGCTATTCAGAGAGCTTTGCAAGACAAAATTAGAGCTCTTACCTGGCATTGAGCCTTTTTTACAAGAATTGAAAACTAGAAACTTTTCAAGAATTATAGGGTCTAATGCTCCCATTGCAAATCTTCATTTTTTTCTAGAATATACAAAGCTTGGCAATTATTTTGATGCCTTTGTATCTGGAGAGGAAGTTATAAGAGGAAAACCATCTCCTCATGTATATTTAGAGGCAGCAAAACGTATTGGAAAAGAATCTAGCGATTGCATCGTTATTGAAGACTCACCCCATGGCCTCGTTGCTGGCACGCTTGCAAATTGCTTTGTCATAGCCCTTGGCACAACAACACCTGTTGAGCTTTTAAACCCCAAAAACTTATTCGTAAAAACGCCTCTCGATCTAAACCTCAACTTTGTTTTAGAACAGTGGCAACGCTACAAAAACTCATGAAACTATACACAAACCAATTCTTGAACTTGTTTGTGTATAAGCTCAAAGAGCTATCTTAAAGATTCTCGAAATCTAAAATCACATTTTCCAAATCATTACCTGGCTGATTCAGATTCGTACCCAACGTAACACTGCGAGAGGCTGTACTTCCACTGATATAGCCAGAAACACCTGCAATTGATTCAGGAACACGAAATGATATATCTCCACCGCTCGCTTTTTTTAAGCGCTTGTTAGAAAGTGCTGTTTTCTTAGATTTTCCAGCTGTTTTTTTGTTCTTTGGAACTTTTGTGACTCTCTTCATCATCTACTCTATTTTTACAAGCGCATTAAATATTAAAATATTTAATGCGCTATTTTACGTAAAGTAATTCTTAAACTTATTTATGCACACCTTGTTTTTGTCTTGCATTCTTTCAAAATTTTCTTCTTTCAGAAATGCCCTTTCTGTATCATGCTTTCCTTTAAATTGTAGAAGTTCCGCTGAGATTTTAGGAGAATGGGAATCGCCAATGAAACATTGTTTAACGAGCTTAGTGTTAAGTTTCTGTTGCTTTCTACAGAGCGCAATCGCAAAAGAAAGTCCTGTTAGCAGTACATACTTGGGGTCAAGAGAAGGAGATCCTGCAAGCTTAGTCGAAAATGTAAGCACGATTCATGGCGATTATACGGAGGTTGAAGTTGATCTTACGGTCTCTTCTCCAGACTCGCTCATCCTATCTAGATTCTATAGCAGTAAAGATTCTCTCCAAACAGCTAATTTTGGAGGATGGCGGTTCAACCCACACTGTTCTCTCTCTACTCAAAAAGATCCAAAAGGCAAGTCCTATACGACCGCCGAGGGGAAATTTGAACGTACCTATGTTTATGTCGGCAATTCTGATGGAACAATTCTGACGTACGTCGGCTGGCAAAATACTACAAACCCATCTAAGAAATCCTTATTTAAAATTGATCCGGAAGGGGAGGTAGCGGGAATAGCGAATACAGCTAAGGGGACTATCAGTTGCTGGACAAACCTCAAAAATAATGAACTCTATTTTGACCCCCAAACGAATGGCTTTGAGCTGCTACTCTGTTCTGAAGGAAAGCGTTTCTATAGCAAGCACCCTTCCCTCAATGTCTATTTTATCACGCAAGAAGTTCTTCCAAGCGAAAATAAAGTGTTCTATGAGTTCGATGAAAAGGGACAGCTCTCTTTCATCAAAGAAACCAACGCTTCAGAAAAGAAGGTGCTAGCCTGGATCAAAATCGAATATAAAAATGGAATTCACATCGAGACAAGCGATGGAAAGTCCGCTGATTACCATTTTAGCCAAGACTCCTCTGGAGCAATGCTATTGAGTAAGGTCATTAGGTCTCACAAGCCCAGCTTATCCTACCAATACCAAGTTGTAGGAAACCAAGCTCTTTTGACTAGGAAAACTCTGCCTGAGGGACGGTTTGTCCAGATCGACTATCACAATGATAAAGGACAGAAAAACAAGGTCAGATCCGTGACTACTCCAGCCGGATCAGGAAGAATGGCAAGCGTTCTATTCTCCTATGGAGACGATTATACAGAAGTCGATGGTCCTGGAGAACGCAAGGCAGTATATCGATTTGACGATGATTATCAGCTCGTTGCCGTAGAACAATACCTAGATGGATCTCCTTATCGGATTCACAAGAAATCATGGGGGACGAAAAGCGATGCTGGGAACCTCATCTCTACTTCCGTCGAGGATGCAAGTGGTAACATTTTCTATTACAAGTACTTCACTTACGATAGCAAAGACAAAGGGAATATTGTTGAGGAAAGAGAATATGGGGATGTCATAGGTCTAGGAGCTACCTCTTTGAATGTTGATGACAGTGGCCTTGTCACAAATCAAGATGGGCACATCAAGAACTATGCCTATTTCTCTGGCAAAAACACTCATGGATTTTTTCAAACAGATGCCAAGGGGACCGGTGTCAAATATTGGTATAAAAAAGGGACCAATATTCTTCTTAAGAAGTTCATTCTGACGAAAGGATCTTCTGACTTGGAAGAGGAAGACTATAAGTCAGGCATAAAAGAGAGGCATTTTTATGCTTACAATGATGACGCTGCTCTTATTCAGGTCATCGTCGATGATGGCAAGGAAGGAACGCTTAAAGACGATTATGGGGTTACAGAAAGGACTGTCACTCGCATTCTACCAAAACAAGAACTTCCGAATGTTGGAGCACCTGAAGTAGTTGAACAGAAATACAGCTCTACAGATAGGAAATCAGAATTCCTCCTAAAAAAAACTATCAATCAATTCGATGGGCAGGGAAACATCGCTTCTCAGGCCATCTATGATGCAGATGAAAATCATTGCTATACGCTTACCAAGAGATATAGCCAAGGATTGCTTGTTTTCGGGACGGATCCTCTCGGTAATGAGACGCACTATTCTTATGATGGAAACCAAAATCTAATCCTCGAAACCCACTCTGACACAGGAGTTTCGATTGAATATGGCTATGACTTAAAAAACTTACCTATTTATGCCCGGGAGAAAGACCGAACGGGTAATCGATTTGAAACGCAAGTCACTTATGACCCTGCAGGTCACAAACTCTCTGAACTCGATCGATACGGGAATGAGACGATCTATACCAATGATTCTCTCGGACGGCCCGTTCAAATTACTTATCCGGAAACCGGCGATGGTGCTCATTCTTCCGTAAGACCCACATACACTTATGCTTATGACTTATTCGACAATCCTATCTCTGTAACAGATCCAAAGGGAAGAACACTCGCAAGATCCTATAACGTCCATGGAAAGCCCATCGAGATCAACCACCTCAATGGAACCAAGGAGATATTTAGATATGATAGCGGTGGCAATCTGCACCACTATTATGGGGCAGACGGCCTTCTACAAGTGTTTGCTTATGATTATAAAGGAAGGTTAAATAAGCTCGAGCACTTTAAGAGGGGGAATAAGAGTTCTAATTACGGCTTCAAAGAAACAACCTGTAGCTATGGAGCTTTCCATAAAACGTCGGAGACAGATGCTAGAGGAAAGCAAACGACCTATACCTATGGCTATTCAGGACGTTTAGCAAGCTTAAATAAAGACAAACAGAAAGTTGAATTCATCCATGACAGCCTTGGCAGAACTCATGGAGTCAAAAAATGGAAATCTGCCAAAACCTTCACCTTGGATATCAAAGAATACGATCTTCTAGACAGGGTTGTTGAAGAGCGTACTGAAGATCAAACAGGCAAAGTTCTGCTCAAAAAAAGATACGTCTACAATGATGCGAGGCAGCTAGCTCAAGTTATCGGTTATCCACAGAACAAAGAAAGCATCCTACTCAAATATGAATATGATGGATTCGGTCGCCTCTACAAGGCAACCAATGCTGCAGGGCATACATTAACTATCGAGTATGATGACACTTTTGTTAATGAATGGGGTCAAAGAACATGTAAACGTACCTTGATTGACCCAATAGGCAATCAGACCGAAGAGATCTTTGATGTAGACGGTCGATTGATCAAATTGACTAAAACAGATAAATCAGGTCAGACCCTGGCTGATTCTGAGTCTTATTATGACAGTTTAGGAAACCAAATTGCTCAGAAAGCTCTTGTTCTTTCTGCCAATGCACCCACTGGTATCTATGAAACAGAGTGGACCTTAAACCAAGCCGATCAGGTTGAATCATTCTCCTTAGGAAAGGGAACTCCAGAAGAGCGTACCCTACGATATGAGTACAATTCTTATGGAGATATCGCGGCAAAATATAATCATGGCGCTAAAGAGCCGATCACCTATCGATATAACAATGAAGGCAATCTAGATGTCATCTCTTATAAAGAAGGGAAAAATGAGATCGACTACAAGCTTTCTTACGACCACCATAAAAATATCACAGAGGTCTACTTAGATTCCTCCTTTACAATTAGCTATTCTTTCGATGCTCACGACATGCCTCTCACTGAAAAGATTAAAGATGAATTTGGATCTTATCAGGTGGGCCGCACTTATGATGGAGAAGGAAAAATTCAAATGCTCCAATTTCCGGATGGCTCATTTGTTGAATACTTCTATGAGGGACCTTTTGTAAAAGAGGCTAAACGTTTTAGCAAGGACAAAAAGGAGCTCTATAGCTATCAGGTGGTTTCAAGAGACCTGATGGGTGATATTCTCGAGGAAATCTTGCCAGGCCATCTGGGAGGAAGAAAACAGACCTGGGATGAAGCCGGACGCAGAATAGAGATATCGACAGACTTCTTGCAAGATCGAGTCTTAGAAGGCGGATACGATCCTCTCGAAAATATTAAAAAACGAGAGACTGTCCTAGACGATGAAACCGATACCATCGACTATGATTACAATACCTTAGCCCAACTTATCCTCGAGAAAGGGGAGATCGAACACAAGTATTCCTATGATTCGATCGGAAATCGCCTTCAAAGGGACGGATCAGCTTATAAAGTTGATGGCGTCAATCAACTCATAGAGGCTGAAGGAGCTACCTATACCTTTGACCCAAATGGCAATCTTGCCACCAAGACGATGGGCACCAGAACATGGACCTACCGAAGCAATCATCTAAATCAGATCATCTCTATCACAGACCCTGACCAGAATACCGTCAAATTCACTTATGACCCTAGTGGCAAGCGTCTGACCAAACGAATCGAATCTAAGGGCAAAAAAGCGAAGATACTTCGTTTCTTCTACTTAGGAGATACAGAGATTGGCTCGGTAGATGAAAAGGGCGTCATCATAGAACTAAAAGTCCCTGGCAATCCCAACAACCCCGAAGCCCCAAGCATTGCCATCGAAATCAAGAAAGAGACCTACGTTCCTCTTTATGACCTGCAAGGAAATATTACCTGTCTTCTCGACCCTCAGAGGCGAAAGATTGTAGAAACTTACCGTTATTCTGTTTTTGGAGAAGAAGAGATCCTCAATGAAAGAGGGCGTGCTATTTCTGATTCCTCTGCTGGTAATCCCTGGAGATACCGTGGCAAACGGGTGGACAAAGAGGTCGGTCTTATGTATTTCGGCTACCGATACTATAACCCCGAAGTAGGAAGATGGATTAGTCCCGATCCATTAGGCACTATCGATGGACCTAATCTCTATGCTTATTCTCGCAACAACCCCATGAAATATGTCGACTATTTTGGCTTGAGCTCCGCACTCGATGAAAATTGTTGGTGTACCCAACATGGACATCCCGGGTGGCATAATGCTCCTGAAGGGTGTGTTTGTATTTGCGGCAAGAACGGAAGCGCATACTCTACAGGGAGCTATCGAAGCAAAATAGGCAGCGATATTAAGAGCGCTATCTGCGGCGTCAGTCACGGAGTAGTGGACTTTGTGGTCGGCTCTCTCCATGACCTGCAAACCACCGCCACTTACATGGGGGCAACAGAATTGGAAATCAGCCTTCAGGATCGTATTCAAATCATAGAAGCCATTGAACAGTCGCAAGCCGATCAAATTGCTAAAGTCGGGAACTGGATGATGGATATGCTCTCTATCGATGAATCTGATGCCGTTTACCATTCTTTTCGTTCTAACACCACACTGGGTCTAGAAGTTGGATCTATGATTGCTGGAGGATATGGCGCTGTTAAAGGAGTGATTGGTTTTAGCAAGTTAGCCAAAATACCTGTACAAATAGCTAAGCTAGGGGCTAAAGGAGCTCGTAGCGTTGAAGGTGTCCTAAAAGTAGGGAAATTTACATATACTGATACGGCTGCAAAACATTTTACCGAATTTGTTAAGAAGGGACCTAATGCTGGTAGATTATCGCGACCATATATGAAATCACAATTAACGATAGAAGAAATTATGGCTGCTGGAAAACCCATACATGATCCAGGGGGAATTCCTGGTGGTTTACGTTGGGATGTTCCTGGAGCTTTGAGAGGAAGTGAAGGAACATGGGAGCTAGTCATACATCCAGAAACAAACGTGATTTATCATTTTAATTTTAAGTAGGTAAAAGATGAAATTTCTTATTCAAAAACCTCAAAAAGACCAAAATTTTTCTCTCATTTATCGGCCTGAAGATTACTCATTTGATGTAGAGCCTCTTAATGGAACTGGAGACACATCAATTATGATTAATGACCTACAGCTAGAAATTGATCATGAAGGAAAAATTATGTATGTATGGGGGTTATGTCCGTTGATTAAATACGAAAAAACGGATGAATTTCCCTTTAAATATAAAACTGGCAGTCTAGTTGCCTTACTAGATAAACCTCCTGTTCTAGGCATTTCTTATAGATTGAATGAAGATCAAAGATGGCCGATTTATATTAATAGGAAAAAAGGATGGGTTTGTCTTGGAAACCCAAAGACAAAAGATAAACAACTGATTGAATTTGCTCCTAATTGCGTTGCTACGATGGATGGACAAGAGCTTATTGCGGTCTGGTTACACCCAGAAAAACTTCCTGTATGCAATGGCGTGTGAATGCTAAACATCTTAACTTTCAACTCTATGAAATTAAGCATGCCCCATCTGTTGGTTTTTACCTTTAATAGAGTATGAAATGAGGAAAAACAAGAAATTCGAAATTATGAATGAAAGAATTTATCCAATAGATGTCAAACCGGAGTAGAGTAATGGATGAAGAAATATTCAGTTTAGTCCAAGAATGCACAAACAAATATTATGTCGAAGATCTCAATGAAACAGAAGTAGAAATTCGCATTAGAATACCAAAAAAATTCAGATCACTTTGGCTTAGTAAACTTTCAGATTTACGAACCACTGAAAAAGAAATAGATGAATATAAAGATGGCGAGGAAAAATAAAACATAAATATAGCAGAATTAGAGATCAGCCTTAGGAAAATAAATGAAGATGAATGAACACCAACATCGATTATGGAAAAACATGATTGATTTAATAGAAGGTTATCTTAATAACGAAACCCAAGATTTTTACGGTATAGTTGGCAAGCTTGAAGGAGCACTAGATGCTTCTGAAATCAAAGATAATGATCTGATTAATCAATGGTATAACTTTTGGGCACCTCTTGAAACTCGTCGAGCTGTAGAGGGTAAAGAAGTCAACAGGGCTAAAGCCGTACAAGAACTGATAGCAATGAAAGAGTTTCTGGTAAAGCATCTATGAAAATATCTATGCACAAAATGGATTGATGCAGGGCCCGAACATCGCTATTATTTTACAGAGAAATAATTATGAAATGGCACGCCAAACTCGATTCTCTTACGTCTAGGCATTATGAGATTAAACATGACCCCCTAGTTGGTTTCTATCTCTACGTGTTTGAAGACGATAAATGTATAAGAGACTATCTTCAGGACACATTAGAACTAGCGATGGAATGTGCATGGGAAGATTTCGGAGTACCGAAAGATGCATGGAAAAAGGTTGAGATTGAAACAAGAAATTAAAAATGACAAAAGTTATCCATGTCCCTGTTATAGCTTCTTGCCTTTATCAGAAGGTTGGTCATTAGAAGAACAGATGAAGAATACCTCCAAGGAGTACCTGTGAAAAGAAATACGAAATGCGGTTTTCCGTGGCTTTGCCTACCTTTGATTCTCTTTGTCACTACAGGAGCTCTAGCCTCTAACCAAGCCGCGCACTCCGAAAGCCTTACTGAAAAATTTGCGGATGAAACGGCACATATTGTCAAAGACTATATAAGCTTTTTAAATGGTCAGGAATCACCTCTAACAAAACAAATTTCATCGTATACGACCGAAGAATATGGCGCTTTTGCTGCACCCTTGAATAAGCTTAAGCAGATAATGGATTCCTTCAAACAAGAAACAAAAACCTCCGATCAAGCTATCAGAGAAGTCGGTGATATCTTCAATGACGGTGTATTTTTTGATTTTTTGAAACTCATCGATAAGAAGAAAAAGCTCGAAAAACTTTCTGCTTTTATTGAAGAAAGCGAGAAGAGGGCAGCACAAACACAATCCGACTATAAGACATGGTTATCCTCCTCTCCAGACATTGATGATATTTCCCGTAAATATTTATTGGAAACACACTACAAAAATGCTAAGAGAAACGAATTCTTCAGAAAAGAAACTTACAAAGTTAAGAAAAATCTGACTCAAGAATTAATAAGTCTGCTTGATTTTCTGTCTAAAATTTACGGGACATATGAGAAAGGAGAGTCTCAAATCATTTGCGCTGATGATCGCAATGTCTCGATTTTAAATGCCCATTTTGAAACGGTTGCAAAATTGGTGAAAGAAGAGGAAAAGTTAACTCTTCAATATAAACAATACCTCACGGAGTTAGCGGGTCCTTTATCTATAAACGATCAAGACATGAAGAGAATGCAGCAACAGACTGCAAATACTGAAAAAGAGCTGAAAAGTATATTTAATTGTTTTTCGGACAATGAATCTTCAAAAACAATTTCCACTTCTCCTCATACCACTGAGAAATATGGTCCAGCAGCAGCTATATTAGATCGATCTCAACAATTTATGAATCTTTGCAAGAAAGAAGCCATCCTATTGGACAAAGAGATCGGTGATGCAGCTTTTGAGCTTATTTGTTCGGAGGAGGTATTTTTCGATCTCACTAAAATCGCCACAACCAAGAACAAACTGGAATATCTTTGTGTCGTAATAGATGGGAGTTTGAAGAGATTGGAGAAATACAGATCAGATCTTATGCAATGGATATCCTCTTTACCACATCTTGATGGAGAACAGCGTAAAAATTTCGCAGAAGACTTCACTAAAAATGAACCTGTCCTTGGGAGGCGGTCTTTTGCTATCAAAAAAGAGATGGCTGCTGAATACATCCATCTTCTCAATTTCCTATCAATGAGATATGGGACTTATAAGCTCATTAATGACAAAAAAACATTAGTATTCTCTTCTGACCTCGAAGACAAACTCTATCAATCTTATATTAAAAAGATCAATAAGCTTGTTAAGGAAGAAGATGAAATAACATTCCTGATTGAACAGCGACAAAAAGAAATTTTTAAATAAAAAATAGTGAAATTAAATTAATTACAATATCGTATAAATTATTTGTACTTTGTGTCAAAGAGCAGCGAGAACGACCGTTAGCGTCAAATAAGGCCATCTAGCAATTTAATGAGCTTTTACTAGCCATCCATTGATCAGGCAAAAGCTCATATAGCTTTTGAGAATTATGGGACATAAGACAACGCATGACGTCCTCAAGATATTCACGTGGATTAACTCCGAGAGTGCGGCAGGTTTGAACGAGAGAGAATATAATGGCAGCAGCTTCTCCACCATCCTCGTTGCCTACAAACAGCCAATTTTTTCGACCAATTGCCAGTGGTCTTACAGCACGCTCTGCTACGTTATTATCCATTCTTGCAAAAGCGTGATTGGTGTAGTTTTTGAGATGAGGAATAAGGCTACAAAAATAACCTAGAGCCTCTTTAAGCTTG